>JAHOYS010000363.1 GCA_019038815.1 Desulfobacterales bacterium
TTATTATCATTGAAACAGCAGGTGCTGTCAAAGCGTTGCATACCAGTCATAAACCTGCCTGATGCCATTAGCCAGGTTTATTTTCGAGTGCCAGCCAAGATTTTTCATTTTTGAAACATCAAGGAGTTTCTGCGGGGTTCCATCGGGCTTTGATGTATCACAGAGGATATCTCCCTTAAAGCCTGTTATTTCTTTTATCAACTCTGCCAACTCTTTTATGGTAATATCCCTGCCTGTGCCAATATTAAAAAGTGGTTTCTCTTTTAAAAAAAGTTCGGTATCTGATAAATTCATTAAATAAATGCAGGCTTCTGCCAGATCATCCACGTGAAGAAACTCGCGCCTTGGGTTACCCGTGCCCCAGATTGTTACAGAGTCTGCGCCGGACTGTTTTGCTTCATGAAATTTTCTTATCAGGGCTGGCAGGACATGGGAAGCTTCAAGATCAAAATTATCATTGGGGCCGTAAAGATTTGTGGGCATTACCGGGATAAACTTTGTATTATACTGTCTGTTATAGGACCGGCACATTTCAATGCCTGCTATCTTTGCCGTTGCATAGGCTGAATTTGTGGGCTCAAGCGGACCGGTCATGAGATATTCTTCTTTAATGGGCTGGGGGCAGTTTCTGGGATAGATGCAGGATGAACCCAGGAAAAGAAGTTTTTTAATCTTGTGAACATAGCTTTGATGGATGATACTGTTCTGGATCATCAGGTTCTGGTAAATAAAATCGGCGGGATAAGTGTCGTTTGCCAGGATACCGCCTACCTTTGCTGCTGCAAGAAAAACATATCCGGGTTTGTGTTTCTCAAAGTAGCTGGAAACTGCCTGCTGGTCCATGAGTTCCAGTTCTGCATGGGTCGGGGCAAGAATGTTTGTGCAGCCATGTTTTTTTAAACATCGGAGGATGGCGGAACCTGCCATGCCTCCGGCTCCTGCTATGAAAATCGGGTTGGGTTTATTCATTGTAGTTATATGTATGAAAACCTGCACGCTGGCAGAGTTCATCCTTTTTTGCTTCTTCCAGATCTGCCTTGACCATTTCCGTTACAAGTTCGTCAAAGGTTGTTTCAGATGTCCAGCCAAGTTTTTCCCTTGCTTTTGAAGGATCTCCAAGGAGTGTTTCAACTTCTGTCGGTCTGAAATATTCAGGATCAACGGCAATAATTATTTTACCTGTTGCTGTATTATATCCTTTTTCATCCTTTCCTGATCCTTTCCAGGAGATATCAATGCCAAGTCCCTTTGCTGCAAGATTAACAAAATCCCTTACTGAGTGCTGCTCCCCGGTCGCAATAACAAAATCATCCGGTTCTTCCTGCTGGAGCATGAGCCACTGCATTTTCACATAATCTTTTGCATGGCCCCAGTCCCTCTTTGCATCAAGGTTTCCAAGATAAAGGCAATCCTGGAGGTTCAGGCTTATGCGGGCAAGTGCTCTTGTTATCTTCCGGGTGACAAAGGTTTCACCGCGCAGGGGGGATTCATGATTGAACAGAATGCCGTTGCAGGCATACATGCCATAGGCTTCCCTGTAATTAACAGTTATCCAGTAGGCATAAAGTTTGGCTGCTGCATAGGGGCTTCTGGGATAAAAAGGGGTTTTTTCCGTCTGGGGGACTTCCTGAACCTTTCCAAAAAGTTCTGATGTTGAGGCCTGATAAAACCTGGTTTTCTTTTCAAAGCCAAGCAGTCTTATGCCTTCCAGGATGCGCAGGGTACCTAAGCCATCTGTGTCTGCTGTATATTCCGGTGATTCAAATGATACGGCCACATGACTCTGGGCTGCCAGGTTGTAAACCTCGTCCGGCTGAACCTGCTGGAGTATCCTGATAAGATTTGTTGAATCAGTGAGATCTCCATAGTGAAGTATAAAATCCCTGTCCTTGACATGGGGGTCCTGGTAAAGATGATCTATTCTGTCTGTATTGAACAGGGAAGCTCTTCTCTTGATGCCATGGACTTCATAACCTTTTTTCAGGAGTAACTCTGCCAGATATGCTCCGTCCTGGCCGGTGATTCCTGTTATCAGTGCTTTTTTCATATGGACTCCCGGGGTCAGATTCCAGGGACTTTACCCAGCTCCGCCCCTTTGCTTACATAGCAAAACAAACCTAACCGATTATAATTATTAATTTTTTGATTAAAACACAAGAAATTTTGCAGTCCAAAATTTGAATCAGACAGCCTCTTTTCCAATCTCATGCTTTGCATTTCTGATCTCCTGCTCCAGCCTCTCATACTCTTTCACCTTTCGTTTGATAAAATTAAGGGTGACGAGTTTTTTCTTCTTTATACCATCATGGGTAAGCAGATAGAGATAGCCTTTTTTGCTCTTACTCTGTTTAAAATTCTCCATCTTGACAATACCCTTTTTGACAAAAGCAGACAGGACATAATTGACTTTACCTACACTTACACCAAGCTTTTTTGCCAGCTCAAGCTGGGTAAATTCACTTCTTGAAGCAATCTCTTTCAAAAGATAATATTCTACGTCCCGGTTAAATTTGTTTTCTTGATTCATGGTATGAATTTTTAAACTAATCAAAAGTTGTTGTCAAGGAGGAAAACAATAAGGAAAGCCTGCCCCCCCCCGAAACTTTACAGTGGTGGTTTTACATGATATTCAAAAGAAATGATTTATAAAAGGACATGGGCGGGCTTTATATTTCTTTTAATGGTTTGTTTTGCCGAATTATTTATCAGCCCCTGTATTTATGCCAAAAGTGTGAACACAGGTATTGTTTTATCGGATGATCATGGAAACATCCTCTTTGATCAAAACAGGGAAAAGCAGTTTATTCCAGCCTCGATTCTGAAAATTCTGACCAGCCTTGCCGCCATCCATACCCTTGGTGAAACTCATCGTTTCTCAACTGAGTATTTTTTTGATGCAGATTCAAACAACCTTTATATTAAGGGTTCTGGAGATCCCTTATTTGTTTCTGAAGTTATT
This sequence comes from Desulfobacterales bacterium, assembly GCA_019038815.1. Classification (GTDB taxonomy): domain Bacteria; phylum Desulfobacterota; class Desulfobacteria; order Desulfobacterales; family Desulfobacteraceae; genus Desulfobacula. The sequence continues at coordinate 2,960 of JAHOYS010000363.1, forward strand.
GAAAAGCTGTGCCGTGAAATAAGTTTAAAAACCAGCCTTATCCATCATATCATTCTTGACCATACATATTTTGCAGGGCAAATCCTGATCCCGGGCAAAGGAAATTCTTTAAATCCCTATGATGCTCCTGTCGGGGCTTTATGTGCTAATTTCAATACCATTATGTTTAAATGGGACAGCCGGGAAAACAGATTTGTCAGTGGAGAGCCTCAGACTCCTCTGCTTTCCATCTTCCTTGAAGATATTAAAAAAACAAATCTTGCACAGGGCAGAATAATTCTTTCAAAACAGCAGAGCCTTTTGTATCCGGGTCTTCTGATTAAATATTTTTTTGAGAAAAACAATGTTAAGGTTACCGGGTCTGTTTTGCAGGGAAAATTTAAAGGCCAAAAAAGTGGGGGAAACTCTTTTCTTTCTCCTTTTGAAACAAAAGAGGTCGTGCAAAAGCTTTTAACATACTCTAATAATTATATTGCAAATCAGCTTTTGCTGGCCATTGGCGCAAAAACATACGGGGCACCGGCCACACTTGAAAAAGGAGTCAAAGCAGTCAGGCTGTTTTCACAACAGACTTTAAACCTGAGCCGTCTTACCATTTCAGAAGGGTCAGGCATTTCAAGGGCAAACCTGATATCTCCGGACCAGATGTTGAAGATTCTTCTTGAATTTATGCCGTATCATTCATTATTGAAGCGCCGGGATAATGATTTTTTTAAAACCGGAACACTTTCAGGGATCAGGGCCCGTGCGGGGTATATTCGGGGGAATGACAACAGGCTTTATCCCTATGTCATTATGGTTAACCGGAAAAACAAAACCTGTGAATCAATTCGAAAAAATCTTCTCAATATGGTTTCCCGGATCAGCAGCAACTGAACTGTGAATTCTAAATCCTGCGGCCATATAGAAAAATTGTTTGGGGGTGCTAAGAAACCGAGCCTTTTTCAATATACGCATAGGCACTGTGATTATGGATGGACTCAAAATTTTCCGCACTTACGGAAAACCAGGTAATATTGTTATCCTCCATCAGTGTTTTTGCAACATCCCTTACTATATCTTCCACAAATTTAGGATTCTCATAGGCTTTTTCAGTGACAAACTTCTCATCTTCTCTTTTTAATACAGAAAAGATATCACAGGAAGCCGATGTCTCCACAATTTCAACAATATCTTCTATCCAGATGAACTTGTTGAACCGGGTACTGACAAGCACTTCTCCGCGCTGATTGTGGGCACCGTATTCACTGATCTCTTTTGAACACGGACACACCGATGTTACGGGGACAGCCACCTTCAGGACAATATCCGTATTTGTTTTCCCATTTGAAGACCCGAATATGGAACAGGTGTAATCCATAAGACCTTTTGAGTTGGTCTCCGGGGATCTTTTTTCAATAAAATAGGGGAATGTAATTTCAATATGGGAGGATTGAGCCCCGAGGATTTTTTTCATGTCTTCAAGGATGTTGGTCAAAGATTCCAGAGAAACCCTGGTCCTGAACAGGTGCAGGATTTCAACAAACCTGCTCATATGGGTTCCCTTGGACTGGTGGGGCAGATCCACATACATATTGATCTGTGCGACAGTGGCCTGCAGTCCTGTGTTTTTATCCAGAACTTTAACCGGGTATTTCAAACCCTTTATCCCGACCTTGTCAATGGGGATATTCCTGTAATCAGGTTGATTTTGGATGTCTTTCATTTTTAGCTTCTAAAAGATAATCAGGTGCAATATTACTCATTGATCTGAATATATTGCCCTTTATATGTTTATTGTGTTTATACAAGGTTTCAAGCAATTTTCTTATCTCACCGCGTTTTGTTTTATCTGCACTGGGGCAGTTATTCTTAAATTCCGGCAGATCAAACAGCTGCCCGAACAGTGTAATATTTTTTTTTTCAACATATGACAGTGGTCTGATTATATCAAGGGTTCCATTAAAAAAAGATTGCCTGGGTTTCATCGTGCCGATCCTGCCAGCATAACAGATATTAATAAATAAGGTTTCAATGATATCATCTTTATTATGACCCAGAGCAATTTTTTTACAGCCCTGCTCCTGTGCGATTTCAAAAAGTCTTTTTCTTCTAAGGCGGGAACATAAGAAACACGGATTTTCCCTGTTTTTATCCGAGTGGGCAAGCACGCCATAGTCTTTATATTCGATTTTCAGGGTGCCGTAAGTATCCTTGATACAGTTCTCAAGCTCTTTTGCAAATGACCCTTCAAACCCGGCATCAATATGTACGGGCAGAATATCAAAATTAACAGGTGCCTTTTTTTTCAAAGAAAATAAAATGTTTAGCAATGCCTGGCTGTCCATGCCGCCGGATACGCCTACAAGGATCCTTTCATTTTCTGAAATCATGTTCCAGTCATGAATTGCCTTCCCAACGGCACGATCTATTCTTTTTTTCAGGCCGGTTTTCACACCCGTTTTCTGGCTCCTGATTCCTGGCTATTCGCCTTCTTATTCTTCGCTCTTTTCTGCGACAATCCTTTTTGCAGCAATCTCTCTTAAAACAGTAACAACATCCTCGTTACTGGATGATTTCACCAGCAAATCCGAACCTTCTCTTACCTGTCTGACTCTTTTTGCTGCAAGGTGAACAAGGGTGAATCTATTGTCTACGTTTTTCAAACAATCTTCTATGGTAACTCTTGCCAAAACTCATACCTCCAATATATTTAAAGAATATCTATTATCTCATATACTCTTTTGCCGCCGGGAGCCTGCAATACCGCTTCATCTCCGGGCTTCTTACCTATAAGAGCACTGCCTAACGGGGAAGATACGGATATTTTCCCCTGTTTTATATCTGCTTCATCAGGACCGACAATCATGTATTCCATTTCTTCCTGGGAATCCAGATTTTCCACAAGGACCCGGCATGCAAACCTCACGGTATCTTTGGGGACTGTCGCAGGATCAATGACTCTTGCATTCCCCAGTTTATAACCGATCTCACCGATCCTGCCCTCAAGGAATGACTGGCGTTCCTTTGCCGCATGGTATTCAGCGTTTTCCGACAGATCACCATGGGCCCTGGCCACTTCAATGGCCTTTATGTTTTCAGGCCGTTCAATTGTTTTTAATCTTTCAAATTCTTTTTTTAAGACTGCATAGCCTTGTTTTGTAATGGGTATCTGGTCCAACTTACAATTTACTCCGTATAATTTATTTGTTTTTAAAAACCTTTATCGACCCGGGTCTTTTCATTATTTTTTGATGACTGATAATAAACCAGTGACAATACAGGGCCGGATATAACATATATCAAAAACATGACAAACAACAAGATAGAAGGCTCAGTTGCAACAGCAACAAGAATAAGAACAAGTCCTACAAGTTTGTTGAATTTCATACTTTTAAAGAAGGAAACTTTTTTAAAACTTTTATACCTGCATGAACTCACCATGCAGAACGAAAGGGCAAACATCAATATCAGGATGATCAGCTTATAGGGTTCCGGACTTATCTGAAGCCGGGAGAAAAAAAGGACCACGGAAACATTCATTGCAGCAGCAGCCGGAATAGGCAAACCCTCAAAATCACTGCCGGATGAAGCACTGGTATTAAATCTGGCAAGCCTTAATGCACCGCATATGACAAATAAGAATGTGGCTGACCAACCCGGTCTGCCGGTGGACTCAAGCACCCACAAAAACATTAAAAGAGCCGGTGCCAGCCCAAAAGTAATCAGATCGGCCAGAGAATCATATTCAATGCCGAATTTACTGGTTGTATTGGTGGCTCTTGCAATTTTGCCATCTAACAGATCAAACACGGCACCAATTAATATGGCAATGGCTGCATCAACAAATCTTAACTGAACAGATGCGGTAATGGAATAGTATCCACAGAACAAATTCATGGATGTAAATAAATTAGGGAGAATATAAATACTTTTTTTAACATTCTGCTTTTGCATTATTTTTCTGCCCTCCTTTATTTCATGTGTCCGATAACAGTTGAGCCTGCTTTTGTTTTCTCGCCCACACTGACAGCAACGTCAAAATCCTGCGGCAAATACAAATCAAGACGGGACCCGAACCGGATCATACCGTAGCGGTCACCTTTTCTGATCTTCTCGCCTTCTTTAACACAATTGACAATCCTTCTGGCAACAAGACCGGCTATCTGAACCACTGCAAAACCTGCATTATCAGCTGTCTTAATAATTAATGCATTTCTCTCATTGTGTGTGGATGCCTTGTCAAACGAAGCATTCATAAACTTCCCTGGATGATATAAAACCTTTTGCACCACCCCGTCAAAAGGAATTCTATTCACATGAACATTAAACACATTCATGAAAATACTGACCTTGATGCAGGGTTCGGGCAAATAGTCACATTTCTCCTGTTTTTCAACAATGATCACCTTCCCGTCAGCAGGAGAAACAAGGCTTTTCTCATCTTGCGAGATATCCCGATCAGGATCTCGAAAAAACCAGCAGACAAATAAAGTAACAGCAAGACAGATCCAGGCAGATAAACCCCACCCAAAATAAAAAAGCATCCCCGTAATGAGGATGGTTATAAAAATAAATATCAGCCCGGGTTGTGCAACAGGTAAAACTGCCCGTGCCGGCCATTTTGAATTATCCATAATTTAACTTTCCATAACTATAAGCTTTTGATAATATCAAAAAAATACCTCTCATGTCAAGCTCAACTGGGCATCTGCCATTCTAATATAGCTTGGGGTTAAAATATTTTCAGGGTCGTTAAGAAAATCTTCTTTTAAATATAAAGACAGGACCAGTGCAGCTGCACTGACAGAATCCAGAAAATCGTGGGCAAAAACAGGATTGTCCGCCTTTTGTTCAATAATGTCCTTATATGCTTTTGATCCCGATCCTGCAAACAATGCAGCGCTGCCTGCCATCTCAATGGCATCTTCAGGACATACAACCCTTTCCCGGGTTTTTGATACAAGCCTGCCATGATCAAACCGATAGACTGCACAATAGACTTCATTTCTTTTTGCATCCATCATAACACAAACCGGAATTGATGAATGAACAAACCTGAAGGCAATACCATCAAGGCTTGAAACACCGATGCCGGGTTTTTCCATGGCATATGCCATGCCCTTGGCCACACTGATACCAATACGAAGCCCGGTAAAGCTGCCGGGTCCTCTGGCTGCAACAAAGGCATCAATATCAGAGATTTCCATGCAGGCTCTGTGTGCAAGCATATGCTCAATCATTTTTACCAGCCGTTTGGAATGAGTCAGCCTGGATGTCCAGAACTCTTCACAGATAATGGAGTCCCCGTCAATAATTGCAAGGCTGCATCCTGGCTCTGCTGTACTCAGACACAGAAGCTTCAATTTATCGGACATATTTATCAGACCGGTTTTTCCAATGCGATTTCAAGAACCTCCCGGATATCCCTGACACAGGTAAACTTTATCTTATTCTTAATAACCTTTGGCATATCATACAGATCCTTTTTGTTTTTTTCAGGAATGATAATATGTTCAATACCTGCCCTTAAAGCACCAAGTGCTTTTTCTTTGAGCCCGCCAATGGGAAGTACTCTTCCCCTTAAAGATATTTCACCGGTCATACCTACTTTGTTATTAACTTTCCGGCCTGTAAATGCTGAAATCAATGCTGTTGCCATGGCAATTCCGGCTGAAGGGCCGTCTTTTGGAATAGCGCCTGCCGGCACATGAATATGGATATCATTATTATCAATATCTTCTTTTTTTATATCAAATTTGTCTGCATTGGCTTTTGTATATGTAAGGGCTGCCCTGGCTGATTCCTGCATCACCTCGCCGATCTGGCCTGTAACCAGCAGTTCTCCTTTCCCCTGGTAAAGAGAAACTTCTATATAAAGCTGCTCTCCACCGACTTCAGTCCATGCAAGTCCTGTTGCCAGACCGATTTGGCTTTCTTCCTGATCAAGCTCAGAAACAAATTGCGGCGGCCCAAGATATTTTGTAAGATTTTGCTTTGTTATTGAAAATCTACCTTTTTCACCCTCTGCAATTTTTCTTGCAATTTTTCTGCAGATGGCATCCAGTTTTCTTTCAAGTCCCCGTAAACCCGCTTCCAGTGTATATTCTGCAATAATCGTTTCCATGGCTGCAGGACTGATATGGATAGATCTGCGGATAAGCCCGTTGTCTTTGAGTTTTTTGGGAAAAAGATGTTTTTGAGCGATCACTTTTTTCTCCTGCCGTGTATATCCGGTGATTCTGATCACCTCCATCCTGTCCAGCAGGGCTGACGGGATGGTATCGGAAATATTGGCAGTTAGAATAAAAAGTACATTTGAAAGATCAAAGGGCATATTTAAATAATGATCTGAAAATTCAAAGTTCTGTTCAGGATCAAGGGCCTCTAAAAGGGCTGAAGAAGGATCTCCCCTGAAGTCATTTCCAAGTTTATCGATTTCATCCAACATAAACACAGGATTATTTGTATTGCATTGCCGTAACCCCTGTAAAATCCTTCCGGGCATGGAACCGATATAAGTTCTTCTGTGCCCCCTGATTTCAGCTTCATCCCTGATGCCGCCCAGGGATACCCGATGAAACTTACGCTTCATGGCTTTGGCAATGGCCTGTCCCAGCGATGTTTTCCCGACACCCGGAGGCCCCACAAAACAGATGATCTGTCCCTTTTTCTTGGGATTTAACTTTCTGACGCTTAAATACTCGAGAATTCTTTCTTTAACCTTTTCCAGGCCAAAATGATTTTTATCCAGGACTTCTTCAGATTTTGGAATGTTAAGAAAATCCTTTGTTGCCTTGCTCCAGGGCAACTCGACAATACAGTCAAGATACGTCCTTACAACCGAAGCTTCAGAGGAATCAGAATGCATCTGTTCAAGACGTTTCAGCTGCTTATCGGCCTCTTTTTCACAGTCTTTCGGCATTTTGCATTTTTTAATTTTTGCTTTAAACTCTTTTATTTCAGCAAGTTTTTCATCACTGTCTCCAAGCTCCCTGTGAATAGCCTTTACTTGTTCTCTAAGATAATAATCCCTTTGATTTTTAGAAATCTCATCCTTGACATCTATTTGAATTTTGGCCTGAACCGTTGAAAGATCCAGCTCTTTTGCCAAAAGATCATTCACCTTTTTCAACCGTTCGGTTCCATCGATAATTTCAAGTAAAATCTGAGCATCCTCGACCTTTAAATTTATATTGGAGGCAACAAGATCAGCAAGTTTACCCGGAGATTCAATATGAGACAGCAAATCCCCTACATCTCCTGAAAGTTCACCTTTGAGAGCCAGCAATTTTTCACTGGCCTCTTTGACATTGCGCATCAAGGCTTCTTCTTCAATATTAAGTTCCCTGGAATCCGTATCTTTTAAAAATTCAAGCTGAACTTTAAAAAAAGGCCTTGTTTTGACATATTCCAATGCTTTTGCCTTGGTTATCCCCTGAACCAGAGCCTTGATTCTGCCATCCGGCAGCTTGATCATTTTTTGAATTCTGCCAACCGTACCAATGGTATAAACATCCTCAGATGCCGGTTTTTCCAGTTCCGAATCTTTCTGGGTAGTCAGAAATATGTAACGATCATATTCAACACTTTCTTCAACAGCCTTAATTGATTTTTTGCGCCCGACAAATAATGGCAGCAGCATATCCGTAAACACAACAACATCCCTGACCGGCATCATTGGAAGAGTTGTCGGAATATCCTCTATACTGCTTTCCTTTTCTATAATTTCAATTAGATCATCAATATCTGCTTCAGCCATTTTGGCTCCTTATTTTATGGGGGTGGGGGTCATGACCCCCATCTATTCCGTCTATTTTAATTTGTGCTTTTACAATAAAACATATTTTTTGTTTTACAATATCCTTGCAAAAATATTTTTAACATCCGATAAAGCAAAATAACATTAACTTAAAAAAAAGTGACACCGATTATGACAGATTATTTTTCTACACTCGGACTGCTTGTTTTTATGTTCGGCACTTGTATTGGAAGTTTCTTGAATGTCTGTATTTACAGGGTGCCTGAAAACAATTCCATTGTTACCCCGGGTTCATTCTGTCCCAATTGTAATAAAAGTATCCCGTTTTACTATAATATTCCCGTCTTAAGCTATATATTTTTAATGGGCCGCTGCAAATTCTGCAAGTGCCCGATATCCATAAGATACCCTTTAATAGAAGCTTTAACCGGTATATTTGCTCTGTTACTATTCCATAAATTCGGGTTAACGCCTGTCATGGTGTACTGGTTTGTTTTCATCAGTGTTTTGACCACCATTTCCTTTATTGATATTGATCATCAGATTATCCCTGATGTGATATCGCTTCCGGGCATCCTGATATTTGCCTCTTCTTTTTATTTCCTGCCTGAAATGACAATAAAAGATACGCTGCTGGGCATTTTTACCGGTGGCGGCAGTTTATATGCAGTCGCTCTTTTCTATTATTTATTGAGAAGACAAGAAGGAATGGGTGGCGGCGATATTAAACTTCTGGCCATGATTGGTGCTGCAACAGGAATTAAAGGTGTTGTTTTTACTATTTTTGCAGGCTCCTTATCCGGTACCATCGTTGGAATTTTAATCATGGTTTACACCAGAATAGCAGACACCAAATTAAGGATTCCTTTTGGACCTTTTTTGTCACTTGGAGCAATTTTGTATATTTTCTTTGGGAAACAATTGATCCAATGGTATCTATCGACTCTTGGAAATTAATTAAAAAAATGTGAATAAACACTTGACACGCACTTCTCAACGACGTAACGTACGATTAAACGATGATTCAATTGAAGTTAACTTTAGAAAAATGCTTTAATAACAAATTTTAGTATTTGGAAATTTCTAAAACCTAAAAAAAGGAGTGATACGATGAACAAAGGCGATTTAATCAACAAGGTTTCAGAAGTACTCAGCAGCAAAAAAGAAGCTCAAGCAGCAGTCGACTGCACAATCAAAGCAATCACAGAAGCTCTTTCCGGCAATGACTCGGTCACACTAGTTGGCTTTGGAACATTCAAAACGGCTAATAGAAAAGCCAGAAAAGGAAGAAATCCCCAGACAGGCAAAGAAATTAACATCCCCGCCAGAACCGTACCAAAATTTGTCCCCGGGAAAGCATTAAAAGACGCTGTAAAATAAGGTCTGCCAAATTCATTCGGGCAGTATCTACTCATTCAGGTACAGGTACTGCCCGAATATTTTTTGTGCACGGAGTTCATAGCTTTTCTATATAGTCTCTAATCCAGTCAAGCATTTTCCTTTGATCCTGATTTGGATTCAAAAGTTTTTGTTCTGTTTCTTTTAACTCCTGCAACCCTTGTCTGCAATTAAATTTCATATCATTTTTGTATCCGATGATCTGATCTTTTTCCAGAGAAGACCTTAGCCTGTCCAGGCAAAGATGATATTCCGCATCTTTGGCTTGATATGTTTTATCCTCAAAATTTCGTGCGAGAATACGACTTGCCAAAATTTTTATTCTTGGACTTTTTATCTTTTTTAACAATTCGTGTTTTTGATGATCTGATTTTAAATCGCCCAATTTTAAATTAGACAGCGTTTTATGAACAAGATCGCTTTGTTTCTTCTCCTGGTTAGAAAAAAAACCTTCCTGATAAAGTGCTGCATCCGGGTCCATATCAGGAACAAAAGGATATTTATAGGTAATATGATACTGGATGAATTCAAAAAACAATTCCCGGTGATGACGAATTTTCACCATATTTTCTTTCGCAGACTGTTGTGACGACTTTGGCATCTTATCCCAGAATCTTTCAAGGGCGGGCAAGACGATCAAGGCATCCCCTGACCGTTTTCTTATAACAAAGGTATCGCTAACATCCAGACCTGCATCCAGGCCTAAAATATCATCTGAATCAAGTCGCAGCCACAGGCTTTGATTTTTATATGTCAGCGACTGGCCAAGATGGACAACGGGTGCCATATAATTTACCTTTGACCCGAAAAACGATGACACCATAAGACATGTCCTGAATCGCGCATTTTGAATATTAATATCTTTTTCAATGTTATTTATTCTGACTTCGTCTCTTGTTTTATTAAAAAAATCAAGGGCATATTTCCAGATATCTTTTTGTTTAAAAAAGGCTTTACTAAGTTCGATAACAGCTTCAACGTCATTCAGTGCCTCATGGGCTCTGCCCGATGTTACAAAATCATTTTCACGGGTGATGAAATCCAATTTTAATGTTGGCTTCCCTTCAATTTGAGGCCACTTTAAAACAGTTGGACAAAACACCTTGAAAATAACAGTGACCGGCAGAATATCCATCCTGGAGCACCCGTTGCTGTATTGATGTGTATAAGGATCCAGAAGATTACGATAAAACAAAAACCTTAAAAATTCATCATCAAATCCTAATGAATTATATCCAAGGCTTATGGTACCGGGCGTATTCATTATTTTATGAATTTTTTGTGCTGCTTTATATTCACTGATTCCAAGTTCTAATTCAGCATAGGTCAAGCCGTGAACCAAAAAAGCACCTGGAGAAGGAACAATATCTTTTCGCAAACGAACAGTGATCGTTTGCCTGTCAATTTCATTGAGTTCAAGATCGGTTCGGATGCATGCAAAAGTTAAAACCTGATCAAATACATGGTTTAAACCGCTGGTTTCAATATCATAAAACAGATACGTCTTCATTTGCTTTTTCATTTCCCAACACAAAAAGGGACAAAGAATACTCTTTGCCCCTGATGGTCTGATTGATAATTTTTACGATTGTATAAAAAAGACTATCTTTTGGAAAACTGGAAGCTTGCTCTTGCGCCTTTTTTACCGTATTTTTTACGTTCTTTTTTCCTTGCATCTCTTGTAAGAAATCCAGCACTTTTCAATACCCCTCTAAGGTCAGGATCTGAAAGTTCCAGCGCTTTGGATACACCAAGGCGGATTGCGCCTGCCTGACCGGTTTTCCCGCCACCCATCACAGTAACTCTAACATCAAAAATATCGCTTTTTTCAGTTAGTATCAGGGGAGCTGAAAGCAAATCTCTTGTTACATTTAATTCAAAGTATTCGTTCAGGTCTTTATTGTTGATCACAATCTTACCATTGCCGGGAGTTAACCATACTTTGGCTACAGAATCTTTTCTTTTACCAGTCGCGTAAAATACGTTTCCACTTTCCATTGATAATTCTCGCGTCCTTTTTTCCTTAAATTTCAACAGCTTCAGGTTGTTGAGCAGCATGGGGGTGCTGATCGCCTGTATACACAAATAATTTTTTGCCAAGTTTTCTACCGAGCCGGTTTTTAGGAAGCATCCCCTTAACAGCCTTTTTAATAAGCTCTTCAGGTTTTTTCTCCAGCAATTCTTTTGCTGTAGTGGATTTAATGCTGCCTATATACCCTGAATGCCGGTAATATCTTTTTTGTTCCAGCTTATTGCCGGTCATACGGATTTTATCTGCATTAATGACAACAACCCAGTCGCCGGTATCAACATGGGGCGTAAAAAGCGGGTTGTGTTTCCCGCGTATTCTATATGCTACCTGTGATGCAAGTCTGCCAAGAATTTTGTCTTTTGCATCAATGACGCACCAGTTTTCTTTATTGTCTGATCTTTTTGCACTATATGTATATTTTTTCAATTTTCTCGCTGCTCCTCTTTCATAAACACAATCGGCAATATTTATATAATTTTCAGGTCTATGTCAAGCAAAATTTAAGATTCTATCTGTTTTCCCTTTTTTAAATCTTTCTCCGGCAATAACTTCATAGCGGTCTTACATGATACTTCCGCATTTAAAACACCACCATTTTCAACAATAAGATTTTTACTGCACTCAACCTTTCCGGAACATGTCCCCGTAGAAAGGATAATCAACTCCCTGGAGGCGAAAATTTCCCCCTGGAATTCACCGCCAATGGTAATACTGGATACCTTTGTCACACTGGAAGTCACCCGTCCTTCCTCTGCAATAATGACAACATCCCCTTCAATCATACCGGTTACCTGACCCTTGATGATCAATTTTCCCCTACTTGATATCGAGCCTTTAATTTTCAGATCCCTGTCAATGATTGAAAGATTTTTACTGTTTTTCTTTTCCACTTTTCATCTCCTCTTTTTCAGACTCATTGATATCAATTGTTTTTAATCCCGGCTCTTTTCCCGAAATCACAAGCCTTGCCATTAATATTTCTTTTTCCCTGGTCAGCTCAATGACCTTATTTTCAGCCAGGACAATCCTGTTTTTAACAGGATTGATATCCCGGGACAGATCCGCATAAAGATAATACAAAAAAACTGCTGCACCAAAACAAAAAACACTCATGGCAGACAGGATCATTATAAGGGTTTTTAAATACTCACCGGCTTTCATCTCCCCGAAATCATCAACAATAAGAATTCTTAGCTTTCGATCTTTTTTGTAGGGTTTTGGTTTGGATCGGGCTATTTCTTTTTCCAGCTCTTTTGACATATCGTCCATAATCCACCTTTTTAACCGGTTTTAAAGACTCTTTTTACAAAGCAGGCTTTACAAGTGTTTTCGCAGCAGTAATCAAAGGCATTTTTATTTTTTGAAAAATATCACCAATGATTTTACAGCTGCCATCTTGATTTTCCAGGAATAGTTTTCTTTTCCCCAGCATAATTTTTTTATCATCAAAGGTCAGCAAATAATCAAACAAAACTACAAAAACATGGTTATGATAATAAATTCCTGTCCTGTCCTTTTTCAGCCCCAGGCTTAACCCGGAATTATCTGCAAGTTTTCTTATTTCAAGCCATTGTTCCCACCAGCTTATATCCGGCAGGTATTCAGAGCAATAAAATGACAGATACTCATGCCGGCTTCCTTTTTCAATGGCTTTTATCCATTGATCCAACATGAGGATTATATTTTCCTTCTGCCTGATAAGCACTGCTCTATCGATCTTATCAATTTCTTCAACTATAATTACAGGCGTTGAATCAAGGGTTACATAGTCTGAAAGCTTTATGACATTAAAATTTTCCAATGCAACGCACCCATTTGAATCCATGGGTTTCAGTTCTTTGTTTGTACCATGTATCCAGATAGCCGACCCGGTTTTTCCTGCTTTTTTATCAATAAAATTGGGGTAGTCTATGGGAAATGCTTTTGGCCCGTATATTGGGGACAAATATTTATCTTCATATTCATCTTTCAAAAAATAAACACCTTCGGGCGTTTTCTTGTCGCCGGCCTTTTGTTTAGTACCAGACACCTCGCCTGTTGAGCAGGGGGCTTGCAACTGGACAGAAAGGCCATTGGCCCTGGAGGTATAAAGAAACAGCGTTTGACTTTTTTTCTCAACCAGAATTGCATTCTCATTATCAGGCAATTTAATAATAGAGGGAAAAAATGCATGATCAACTGCAAAGGCAATAGAATTGAATGGTAAAAAAAGTTGTATCGCTGTGATCAATAATAACAGATTCAGTCTGTTTGAAAATAATTTCTTTGCCATCTAAATTAACACTTATACCTGATTGAGGATTCTTACGGCTTAAGCTTAAGGTGTTGATATGCTTTTTGTGATGCTTTTCTGCCGCTGGATGTTCGAAGGACCAGACCGATTTTTAATAAAAATGGTTCAACAACATCCACAAGCGTATCGGTTTCTTCCTGCAATGTTGCAGCGATTGCTTCAATCCCCACAGGCCCTCCCTTATAAAAATCTATTATCGTTTTCAGATAATTCCTGTCAAGAGACGTGAGTCCCAGAATATCAATCCCTTCGAGTTCAAGAGCTGCCTGCACACTTTGTCTGGTCACTTTCCCATGTGATTTTACCAGTGAATAATCCCGGACTCTTTTTAATAATCTATTTGCGATTCTAGGTGTCCCTCTGGACCGCTCAGCAAGCTCTACGGCACCATTTTCAGAAATAACCGTGTTTAAGATAGCAGCAGAGCGCTTGACAATAACAATCAATTGCTCAACTGAATAAAAATCAAGGGTACGGAAAATACCAAACCTATCCCTTAACGGGGAGGATAAGAGACCTACCCTGGTAGTTGCACCGATAAGAACAAACTGCTTTAGCCGGTATCGATGACTCCTGGCATGAAGGCCCTTATCAAATATAAAATCTACGGCAAAATCTTCCATGGCAGGGTATAAAAATTCCTCAACAACTTTTGGAATTCGATGGATTTCATCTATAAAAAGGATATCCCCCTCGCCAAGATTGGTTAATATCCCGATAAGATCTCCCCCCTTCTCCAGGGTTGGTCCTGAAGTGACGGTCAAATCCTTATCCATTTCACCGGCAATAATATGTGAGACTGTTGTTTTGCCCAGACCGGGAGGCCCATGGAACAATATGTGTTCTAAGGGTTCATCCCTCATTTTGGCTGCCTGTATGGCAATTTTCAAGGTTTCAACCGTATCATTCTGTCCGATATACTCTTTAAAGCTTGCAGGTCTTAAAGATACTATATCAGAGGACATATCATCAGATGTATGTTTTGATGTAACAATACCCTTTTTATCAGAAGAATATGAAATAATATCATCACTCATGTTTTATCTTTTCTCCTGAAAGATTTCATCAAAAAGTTCTTCCGGGGTTGAAATAGTGGTATTTTTTTCAAATGCCTCCCTGATCATCCTTTTTGCAGATGTCTGGGAATGCCCTAGCTGCTCTACAAGAACGTCCGCAACCTGTTGGCCGATATTGTGCATCTCAATGGGAATTTCGTCCTGATCAGTCTCTTTTGTATGATTTGTTACAGCTATGAATTTTTCTACTTTCCCATGAAGGGTTGCAATTATTTTCTGGGCAGTTCTTTTCCCAATCCCATTTAAGGCTGTTAAAAATGAAACATCTTTTTTTTCAATGGCTTTTGCCATCTCGCCAACCGGACAGGTCATCGCTTTTACAGCTTTCATAGGACCTATGGCATCAACGGTAATAAATGTTTGAAAAAACTCTTTGTCCTCAAGAGTATCAAAGCCTATGAGTACAGGTTTAGGCTGTCTTTCTGTCTGATGATAATAAATATATAAAGAAACATGATTTTCATTTGATTCCTGAGACATTACTTTTTCAACCATTTGAGGATTTAATAACACCTCATAGCCGATATTGCCCACGAGCAGCAAGATGCCGTCAGACTCAAAATGAAGAATCGTTCCTTCAAGGTATCCGATCATAGTTTTCTTTTGTACCTGTAATATCCTGTTAAAGCAAGTCCCAGTGCATCTGACGCATGAAAGGGACGGATAGGCTCGTCATGTTTTAATATGTTTCGAACAGCCCTTTCCATCTGGTGTTTGTCTGCACTCCCATTTCCTGAAATAATTTTTTTTACTTGTCTTACAGGAATTTCTTCCACATCAAGCCCTGCTTTATATGCTGCCACAAGAAGAACACCTGAAACTTTACCCAGCATAATACCTGATCCAGGGTATTTTTCAAGTGAATATATATCCTCAATCACTACATGGTCAGGCTGTTGTTCACAAAGAAAATCTAAAGTTTTTGAATAAATGGTGTGAAGTCTGAAATGAATAGGATCCTTTACATCAGTGGATATGCTTCCAAATGAATATCCAAGGATTTCATTTCTGCTTCCCTCTACAACACCAATACCGGTGCCTGCCAGCCCCGGGTCAATACCGACTACCTTTACCATGGAAATTTATTAAATCACTTTAAAGTCTTTAATTTCTTTTGGGCATATTGCGCTTCATTTGAGTCAGGATGTTTTTTTAACAACTCTTTGAGAATAAGCCTTGCATTGGCTTTTTCGCCCAGCTCAGCAAATGCATACCCTTGTTTCAGCCTTGCTGCAGCCAATTTGTTGCTGTCCGGATACTCTTCCAGAACTTTCTGGTATTCCAGAATTGCTTTTTCAAACCATTTTTCAGAATAATAGCTGTCTGCGATCCAAAATCTGGCATTATCCGCATTATCAGAATCCGGATATTTATTTATAAAATTTTCAAACTGGATGCGGGCATTTTCCTTCTCGCCATCATCAAACAATTTCTTTGCAAAATCATATAATTTCTGTTCACTATCCTTTTTTGGCCCTTCTGATGATACGGCTTTTTTCTCAAGTTCTCCGGCTGCTGATGGCTCGAACCCCATATATTTTTCAAGCTTGATCACTTTTTCATAATTCTTTGAAATAGCATGATCAAGTCTTTCGAGTCTCTTCTCAATTTCTTCTCTGTCTTTTTGACTGTACTTTTCAAAGATATGATTAATCTCTTCTATCGAACCTTCAACACGTCGGAGATCTTCTTTGATGGTCTGGATATCGTATCTTAATTCTGCATATTCTTCCTGGCTGATGCTGTGGCTTTTATTTAGTCTTTGCTCTATATTCTCAATATTTTCCGTAAGCTTTAACTGCTTCTGCTCATTTTGAACGGCGGATGCATTTGTTTTTTCCTTTTGCATGGACAGCTGCCTGTTGTTTTCCATTTCTATGGCTGCCACCCTGTTTTCAAGGATAACAAATTTTTGAGGTTCTACGCACCCGAGAAAAAAAAACAAGGCCGGCAAAATATATAAAAAATGTGTTACTCTCATAACCAAACTCCAAAGGGTCAGGATCAGGGGGTCAGGCTTTGGTTATTGTCGTTATTGAACTCAATAATGAAAGCCCGACCCCGTTTAATTACGTTTAATTAATCAATTGCAAAATGGGCGCGCCTGTTTTTTCTATAGGCGCTTTCTGTTGTACTTGAAACTTTGGGTTGTTCTTCACCATAGCTGATAGTGTTCAAACGGGAAGCTGCAATGCCAAGATCAATCAAATAATTTTTAGCAGTGCTTGCACGACGTTCACCCAGGGCAAGGTTATATTCAGTTGTGCCGCGCTCATCACAATGTCCTTCAACGGTTACGAATGTTGAATAATTTGTTTTTAACCAGGCTGCCTTTTCTTTTAACACAATTTTTGCCATGGAACTCAACACTGAGCTGTCATATTCAAAATGAATATCCTGATTCTCAAACCGGTTCTTTGCAGCCATGGCTTTGGATTCCATAAGCGCTTTTTCATTGGCCATCTGATCTTCAAGATTTTGCTGTGCAATACGCTCAGCCTCTGCCTTGGCTTTCGCAGCTGCATCCGCCTTGACTTTTGCAGCGGCATCAGCCTTGGCTTGATCCTCTATAGTTGTTGCATCAGACACAACCGTTTTTTTCGCACATGAAACAGTAAAAAAAAGGCCTGCCACAAGAATTACCATTACCAGATTAATCCACGCTCTGTTTTTCATCACCTTGTCTCCTCCTTATTCAATTAATAAAATTTTAGTGGGGTCAGGCTTTTCTTATTGTTGTTATTGAACTAAATAAGGAAAGCCTGACCCCGTTTTTTAATTTTTTGACATTGACCAGTCCGGTTGAGTCTGTTTGCCTTGCAACCTTAAAAGTCTTCGCTGGTCTGATCCGGATACATTCATAACAAAAATTCTTGGGATACCGCCTTCCCGGGTTGATGTAAACGTCAGCATACTTCCATCCGGTGACCAGGCAGGATCTTCATTATCCCCCGCATTCACGGTCAACTGCACCGGCATTCCTGAATCAATATTCATCACAAAAATATCAATATTATTCTTTTCTATGCCCACATAGGCAATCTTCCTGCCATCCGGCGACCAGGCAGCAGATGTATTATTGGAACCCTTGAAGGTCAGTCTCTGCACCTTTGCCGTTTCAAGGTCCTTTATATAAACTTGCGGAGTGCCGGTCCTTTTTGAAGTAAAGACTATTTTTTTGCCATCCGGTGAAAATTCAGGCGACACATCAATCCCCCAGTTCCTTGTTACTCTTTTAATAATTTCTCCCTTTAGGGTCAACAAATAAATTTCCTGATCCCCGGAAAAACTTAACGCGGCTGCAAGTTTAAGCTGTCCGGGCATCCAGTCCGGAGAGATATTCATGCCCTTATAATTAACGATTGATCCTCTTTTTTCCTTGAGGTTTTTAATAAATATTTGAGGGTTTCCCCTTGCATAGGAAACATAGGCCAGCCATTTGCCGTCAAAAGACCATGACGGGGAAAGTGAAATGCTTTTATGGGATGTAACCTGTTTAATATTCTGTCCGTCAAAATCACAGGTAAAAATTTCCTTTTTCCCTTTTACTGTTGAAACAAAAGCTATCTTGCTGTTAAATACTCCCCTTTTGCCGGTAAGTTTATAGGATATTTCGCTGCAAAAAAGGTGAATCATTTGTCTGATCTGAGATCGGGAGCCGGTATATACTTTGCCTACCAGAAGTTTTGTTTTAAATGTATCAAAAAGCCTTAATTCAAGCTTTACTTTCCCCTGGTTTTCAACAATCCCTCCTGTAACCAGCAGCTCCGCCCCGATTCCTGTCCAGTCAATAAAATTTATCTGACCCAGCTGAATGCCTGATTCAGCCGGATTTGAAAGAAACGCCACAGAATTCATTATTTTAAGATATCCTGTAAAATCAAGCGCTTCTTTTAAAATATCTCTTGCTGTTTTTCCGTCTTTTACTTCAGCATCATGCCCGTTAAATGCTTTAAATTCTGTCACCGCGACCGGTGTTTTCTTTAAAAAAGGGTTGCTGACATTGATATAATCATAGTCCCTGGCATGTGCAGGGGCTGAAAAAAACAAAATACCGCCCATTCCCAGGAAACAATATATTACTGATAAAATAATTTTATTAAACATATCATGGAAACAATACCGTTTATTCCCTGCAAAAGAAACCATTTTTTATTTCAATCCTTTCGGGGTAAAAATCACAACAACATCATAGGAACGCATCCCACCCGGTAATTGCGGCAATGGATTTGCCTTTTTAATTGCTTTTTTCGCAGATTCATCAAGGTATCGATTCCCTGACTTGGTTTCATAAATAATATCCCTTATTTCACCACTTTTTAATATCTTGATCAAAATTCTGACTTCAAAATTCTGATCCATCCTGGCAAGGATATCATTAAACACCCAGTTCTGCTCTATTGCGAAGCCTAACTTCATTTTATATATATCAATGGGCTTATAACTTTTATTACCATATCCGGCATGTGATCCTTTTTTTTCACCTTCTTTTGCTTTACCCTGATCCTTTACTTTTTTCTGAAGACGGGTCAACGCCTGGGTAATCTGCTCCTGGTTCTGGGCCTGATTCTGATTCTCAATTTTTTTTTCCAATTTTTGTCTTGCTTCTTCTAATACCTTTTCAGAATCGATTTGTTTTTCAGGTTTGTTTTTTTTAACAGGCTTTTTTTTCTTTTTCTCCTGTTGAGCCACCAGTTCTTTCAAATTTTTAGGCTTTGTTTTTAAACTGATATCAGGCTTTATGGTGGAAATTTTACGAATCTTTTTTTTTATAATTTGAGATTTTACCGGAATACCTTCTTTTTTTGAATCCTCTTCACTTTTGGCTGGTTCTTCCAGTACAGGTTCCTGTGAAAAAGAAACAAGATCAATCCGGACAACCGGCGGCATGGGTCTTGGCAATCTGAAATCTTGAAAAAATATTATACCGCAGAAAAAAAGACCATGTAAAAACAGAGAAATAAAGAAAAAAATGATCCCGGTTCTCCTGCTGTGATCCAGAGGAGTGAGAAGGAATTCTCTTTTTTTTTTAAAATTTTCCGAAAAACTCATGCTTGTCAATCAGGACTCTTCTTCATTTTCAGGGAGCGTAATCATCCCCAGGCTGTCAACACCGGCCTTTTTAATCTTTGAAATCACATTGACAACAATCCCGTAAGGCACTTTTTTGTCTGCCCTGAGATATACATTTTTTTTATCAAAATTTTCCAGTATGGCACCCAGCTTCTGGGTCAAAAACTCAACACTGACAACCTGTTCATTAATAAACACTTTAAGATTATCATCAATGGATATAATTAAGCGCTCTTCACTGCCTTTTAATGCCTTTGAGGTAGCCTTGGGCAAATCCACATCAACACCCTGAACCATCATGGGGGCGGTTACCATGAAAATAATCAACAAAACAAGCATCACATCAACAAAAGGTGTGACATTAATCTCGGACATAAATTGACCATTACCGGAGCCTGACTGCATTATACCTCCATCTGGTTTTGAATATCGCGTTCCATTATATTTAAAAGATCTGAAGAAAAACTTTGCAATTCAGAATCCAAAATTCTTATCCTGTCGGTAAAATAGTTGTAACCGATAACAGAAGGAATAGCCACGGCAAGCCCTGCTGCTGTTGCAATAAGTGCCTCTGAAATACCGGGGGCGACGACGGCAAGACTTGCAGAGCCGCTTAAACCAATTCCATGAAAGGTACCCATGATCCCCCAAACAGTTCCGAAAAGACCGATAAACGGAGCGGTATTCCCTGCTGTTGCCAGGAATGGCACCAGTTGGACAAGACGTCTGACTTCAACATTGATGGATCGGTTTAATGATCGTTTTATACTTCCAATAACTTGAAAATAGGAACTTTTAGTTCTTTTCATCTGTGTTTTTTCTTTATCTTTGCTGTCTGCTCTTGCCATCTCCGTATATGCAGTGATAAAAATTCTTGCAACCGGACTTGATCGCAATGCCTTGGCCTTTGAAAATGCATCAGCCAGATTTCGACACTGCCAGAAAATATCCGTAAAATCAGCAGAGTCTTTAAATGCCTTTCGGATATACCTGAACTTGATAAACATAATTGCCCATGAAGTTATTGAAAAAAACAGCAGCAGCAGCATAACGAATTTAACAACAGGACCTGCGCCGCTCAACATGTAAAATACCCCTAAGGTTTCAGTGGTCATATATCCTCTCTTGCAAATTTATCTTCCCGATAGCAGTAAAATAATAAATAAAATTTAATAAAACTAAGTATATGAGCAGGCATTTCATGTCAAGTTCTTATTGAAAACTCCCCAAGGAAATCAGGGGGATTTCGCCTGCACAGGGCAGCTCAAAAACAAAGCCCCTGCACACAGAATGTGCAGGGGCTTTGTTCAATCTATATGAATATAATGTTTAATTCAACATTACATCATTCCGGGCATTCCGCCGCCCATTCCGCCCATTCCGCCTCCGGGCATTCCACCAGGCATTCCGCCGCCGGCATTTTCTTCCGGTTTATCAGCAATCATGGCTTCTGTGGTGAGCATTATAGATGCAACACTTGCTGCATTCTGAAGTGCAAAACGAACCACTTTTTTAGGATCAATTACACCTGCTTCAATGAGATCTTCATACACATCTGTTTTGGCATTGTATCCAAAAGCATCTTTACCCTCTTTAACTCTATTCAAGACAACAGCGCCTTCAACACCGGCATTGTCGGCAATTTTTCTTAGAGGCTCTTCAAGGGCTTTTATCACAACGTCAACACCCAGTTGTTCCTCACCTTCAAGTTTAAGTTCTGCAAGGGTTTGAATACATCTGATAAGAGCAACGCCGCCGCCAGGCACGATACCTTCTTCAACAGCTGCACGGGTTGCATTAAGAGCATCTTCAACTCTTGCTTTCTTTTCTTTCATTTCAGTTTCAGTGGCTGCACCAACATTAATAACAGCAACTCCGCCAACGAGCTTGGCAAGTCTTTCCTGGAGTTTTTCCCTGTCATAATCAGACGATGTTTCTTCAGCCTGGGCGCGAAGCATTTTTACCCTGCCTTCAAGGTCTTCTCTTGAACCGGCACCATCAACAATTGTGGTATCATCTTTATCAATTGTAACGGATTTTGCCTGGCCAAGATCCTGGAGAGCTACGTTTTCAAGTTTGATTCCGATATCTTCTGAAACAACCTGTCCACCGGTCAGTATAGCAATATCTTCCAGCATGGCTTTTCTTCTGTCGCCAAATCCGGGAGCCTTAACAGCGGCTACATTCAAGGTGCCGCGAAGCTTATTGACAACCAGTGTTGCAAGGGCTTCGCCTTCAACATCTTCGGCAACAATAACAAGAGGTTTGCCTGTTTTGGCAATCTCTTCAAGAACAGGAAGAAGATCTTTCATGGAAGAAATCTTTTTATCACAGATCAAAATAAACGGGCTTTCAAAGGAGGCAACCATTTTTTCTGTATCTGTTACAAAATAAGGAGAAAGATATCCACGATCAAACTGCATACCTTCTACAACATCCAGAGTGGTATCCATTGATTTGGCTTCTTCAACCGTAATAACACCTTCTTTGCCGACTTTATCCATGGCTTCGGCAATGATGTTACCAATGGTTTCATCACTGTTTGCAGAAATAGTTCCAACCTGGGCAATCTCATTTTGATCCTTGGTTGGTTTTGCCATTCCTTCAAGAGTTTCAACAACTT
Organism: Desulfobacterales bacterium; assembly: GCA_019038815.1. Classification (GTDB taxonomy): domain Bacteria; phylum Desulfobacterota; class Desulfobacteria; order Desulfobacterales; family Desulfobacteraceae; genus Desulfobacula. Next base: position 25,196 of record JAHOYS010000363.1, read on the forward strand.
TGACAACAGCTTTGTCTATGCCTCTTTTAATATCCATTGGATTGTTACCGGCAACAACCAGTTTCTGACCGTTTTCATATATTGCCCTTGCAAGAACAGTTGCTGTGGTTGTACCGTCCCCGGCCATGTCAGAAGTTTTACTGGCAACTTCTTTTACCATCTGGGCACCCATGTTCTCGAATTTATCTTCAAGCTCAATTTCTTTTGCAACGGTTACACCGTCTTTGGTCACATTGGGAGAACCCCATGATTTTTCAATAACTACGTTTCTGCCTTTAGGTCCCAAGGTTACCACTACTGCATCAGCAAGTGTCTTGACACCATTAAGCATTGCCTCACGGGCTTTAGCATCATATTTAATCTCTTTGGCCATCGTATATAATCTCCATTTATAAATTTAAATTATTCAATTATTCCAAGAACATCATCCTGACGGAGGATAAGATAATCACTTCCATCAATTTTCACGTCTGTTCCGCCGTATTTGCTGAAAAGAACGCGATCCCCGACTTTTACGTCCATTGGAAGAAGTTTCCCGTCTTCACCCATGCGACCGTTGCCTGTAGCAACAATTTTACCTTCTGCCGGTTTTTCCTTTGCAGTATCAGGTATAATAATACCGCCTTTGGTTTTTTCATCCTCGTCAACACGCTCTACTAAAATTCTGTCACTTAAAGGTCTCAAACTCATGATCATTTTCTCCTTTTACATAATTTGTTTGGTTTGTTCTTTAAAATTTTTTATTTTATTTCAACTTCAATTTTTAGGATCTGTTGCCTTTTTTGAAGTTGTCTTTGCTTCTTTGGATTTTGTACCGTCTTTTGTATCAGATTTTTTTTTGGTTCCGGTTTTTGCTCCACCGTAATCCGTTACGTACCAGCCTGATCCTTTCAGGTGAAATGTACTTTGAGAAATAAGTTTTTTTAAATGTCCCTTGCAATGAGAACAGGCTTCAAGCGGCGAATCTGAAATCTTCTGGAACGCTTCCTGTATTTGTCCGCACTCTGTACATTGATATTCATAAACTGGCATTTTCTTTGCTCTCCGTTTTTCTTCCGGCTTCGTAAAAATCAAAGATAAAATAATTAGTCTTTTATCCTTGTCAAGAAGGTTTGTCTAAATATTTTACCTATAATTCAGGCATTGGGTTCTTTGCGCCAATCTTTATAAAATTCAAAGACTTTGCTTAATCCCGGAACCAATACCTGCTTTAAAATAGTATGGGTTAGCTGATGAACTTTTCGCTCTTCATCCAATGTGACGTCCGCTTCATTCCTGTTTTCATACCTGTGTTTAAATTTTGAGAATCTGACGACATGTACCAGTTCATGGGTCAGTATATATAAAAGAAAGGGCTCTAAAGACAGGCCCCTGGTTTTTGAAACAATTGAGAGGATGGCACTGTCCTGGAGGCACACCTTATAAAGACTGAAAGAAGAAGACCCCAGAGGAACGTCTTTTTTGCGCCCCTCATATTTAACTACCTGGGCAAAAGGGCCGGCAACATATTCATGAAGCACAAGGTCTTTGGCTGTCTTTATATCATACCTGTTTTTAAGCCACTGCCCGGACGACATTTTATAAAAATTATTTACTACCTCCTCTGAAACTTTCACGGCTTCATCAACCTTTAAAAGCTCTTTTCTATTAAATTGTCGTGCTGCCTGCATTGAGTGCCTTATTTATATACAATAAAAAAATTGGACATTTAATAAAATATTATGCTATAGTAATCTCTTACCGAATTTGAAATAAAAATTAAACTATGCCTGTATAATAAGGAGGTGATTTTTTTGAGCAGTGTGATGAAAAAGAGAAGAAAAAAAATGAGAAAGCATAAACATAGAAAACTCCTTGCCAAGACCAGACATCAAAGAAAGAAAAAATAGCAATTAAAATATTTGAGAGTATTGAGTTGAAAACGATTATTCAACTCAATACTCTCAAAACCTGTTTCGTCGCCCGTTTCTTACCCGTTTCTTAAGGGGAGGGTATGCTATTCGACACCTTTAAAATACTTCATGAAATCAGAATCTGTTGAAAGAATCAGAGTGGTGTCTTTTTTTATGGTTTCTTTATAGACGTCCATGGTCTTTAGAAAAGCATAAAAATCAGGATCGACACCATACGCTTCCGCATAAATTAAAGTTGCTTTTGCATCTGCATCGCCCTTAATCGTCTGGGCATCTTTATAGGCCTGGGATTTTATTACCTGAAGTTCCTTTTCTTTTTCACCCCTTATATTGCTTGCTTCTCCCTTACCCTCTGCACGATATTTTTCTGCAATCTGGTTTCTTTCTGCAATCATCCTGTCGTAGACTGCCTGCCTTACACTCTCGATATAATTTATTCTTTTTATTCTTACATCCACAAGTTCAATCCCAAACGGGGTCAGTTTGGGTCTGGCCTGTTCTACTATCTGCTTTGTAATCTCATCCCGGCCCAGTTCAATTTTATACTGGGTCCGTTTCCTGTTTTGATCAACAGTAGATTCAAAGGTATCCATGGACCGATCCGAATTGCGAACACTTTCGACCAGAGGGTATGACGTCACAAGATTCCTCATGGCCGGATCAATAATATCATCCAGACGTTCAAGCGCGGCAAGTTCATTGTTAACAGTCTGAAAATATTTTATAGAATCAACAATCTTCCATCTTGCAAAAGTATCCACCCAGATATAAGTTTTGTCTTTTGTGGGCACCTGGCCTGGATCACCATCCCAGGTTAACAGGTTGTTCGGGAAATAATTGGCTTGTTGAAAAAAAGGCAGTTTAAAGCTTAATCCCGGTTTGGTTACGGGTGTTCCCACCACTCTACCAAACTGGGTGACCACAACCTGCTCGGTTTCATCAACGATATAAGCAGAATTATATACCAATACAATACCGATAACGATGGCAACCAAAAATAAAGGTTTTATAATATTATTCATTTTTTACTCGCTTTTATTAAGGGATCTGTTCTGTGGATTAAAAGGAGGCGTTACCCCGCCCATATTTAAAAAAGGTAATAGATTTTTTTGCTCTGAATCAATAATATACTTTTTCCCAAGCTTGGGAAAAATCTCCAGCATTGATTCCAGATATATCCTTTTTTTTGTAACATCTTTGGCTTTTATATACTCTTTGTAGACTGCTGAAAATTTGGCAGTATCACCCTGGGCACGGTTAACCCGATCAATGGCATACCCTTCTGCATCCTTTATTGCTCTTTTGGCTTCACCACGGGCCAAAGGCACGGCCTTATTATATTCTTCCCTTGCTTTATAAATGGTTTGTTCTTTTTCCTGGGTGGCCTGGTTCACCTCATTAAAAGAGTTCTGGACAGGTTCTGGAACATTTGTCTTTTTCATTTCAATGGTAACAATATTAATACCGGACTTTGCCTGAGTCATTTCCTTTTGAAGCATTTCTTTAGCAGCCAGAGCTATCTCTTCTCGCTTACTGATCACCTCATTAATACTTCTATCCCCGACAACGGTCCGCATACTGGCCTCTGACATATCCCTTAAAATGGCTCGTACATCCTTGACCTCAAACATATAATTACGGGGATTGGAAATTCTGTACTGGACAATCCAGGGTACCACTGCCACATTCAGATCCCCGGTCAGCATTAAGGAGGTCTCCTGTGAAGAACTTTCACTTGAGAACCTGTAATTGCTTGATCCCTGCACAGTTTGAAATCCGAATTCTTCCTTGTAAATTCTTTTTACCTTTACTTTGGTCACTTTTTCAATGCCTGATGGAAATTTAAAGCTCAAACCAGGCTGAGCGATCCGGTTAAATTTTCCAAACCGCTGAATGACACCGACTTCATCCAGTTTAATTGTAAAAAAAGTGGATGATCCAAAAAACAAAGCCAAAAGAATAATGATAACCAGAAAGCCTCCCGGAAACTTAAATCCTTTAAGTTTGTTTAACAAGTCATCCATCTGGGGAGGTTTTGGCATACCTGGTCCACCGCCGTCTTTCTTCTTCTCAAAGTTCTGTTGATTTTCTCTTAATTTTTCCCAATCCCAATTCATAGATATTATCCCGTAAATAAATTTTCTTTTAAACCCATATTGCCCATGCAAAATATAACCATATTTATATTTATCAAGCCCAAAAGGCAATATTTATATTTATCAAGCCCAAAAGGCAATATTTATTTAAAATATACCATCGGCCGGGCTTTATGGTAATCATATAACCCAAAACATGTTTTGGGTATATTCCGATTAAATAATATGCTATAAAATTAGGATTAAAACAATTGTCTTAAAAAACAGGGTATAGCCAATTGGACAAAAAAAATAAAAACAGCAAACTGATTCATATCAGTGATGTCTTAAATTCCGCCCTTGGCAAATACAGGCCGGCCATGGACACGGAAATGACCAGAATCTGGGACATCTGGGATGATGCTGTTGGAAAGCCCATTGCCGTTAATGCCAAGCCTGACTCTTTTAAAGACGGAATGCTCATTGTCAGTGTATCAAGTTCATCATGGATACATCAGCTCAAATTCCTTGAAAAAGAAATGATCTTAAATATAAATAAGAAACTTAAACATATATCAGTTAAACAGATCCGGTTTAAAATTGGAAAAATTCTCTCCTGACCATTTCTTTAACCATGAGATAAAGGTGACCCAGCCGGAAAACGGATATCGATTTTCCATGGATCCGTTCATCCTTGCGGCCCACATTCAACCGGTATCGGGTATTGAAAAGATTGTTGATATCGGGTGCGGCTGTGCAATTATGCCTTTGATTCTGGCATTGAGACGGCCTGGTCTTAACATCATTGGTGTTGAAATCCAAAAAGAATTATCCGGGTCTGCCAGACAAAACATCATCAACAACAGATTGGAAAGCACTATCCGGATTATTCATGATGACATTAAAAACATACGACTTTCCGATATAAACGGGCCGGCGGATATTATCATTTCAAATCCGCCCTATATAAAAAAAGATTGCGGCAGACTGAATCCTGATTCTCAAAAAGCCATTGCGCGCCATGAGATCACTCTTGACATTGACAAGCTTTTTTATTGTTCAAACAGGCTGCTCCAGGCCAGGGGAAAATTATATATCATCTTTCCTGCAGACCGATTACAGGATCTGATTCTGACCATGGAGCGTTATAAATTCACCCCTGATTTCATCAGGTTTGTGCATATAAAAAAAAATTCTGCGGCCAAACGTATTATCCTCTGCGCGGTAAAAAACAGTGCTGTAAAAAATAGTAGCAAGTCTTGTTTTATTCACCCGCCCTTTTACATCTATACATCTGAAAACAGGTTTACCCATGAGTATATTTCCATGTTTAGATCTTGACACAATTACAAAAAAATACTATTTTGCCTTGGATTAATTTAATGCGGAGAGGTGACCGAGCTGGCTGAAGGTGCACGCCTGGAAAGCGTGTGTATCCTAACCGGGTACCGAGGGTTCGAATCCCTCCTTCTCCGCCACTGATCATAACCGGTCATATTAATATAACATGTCATATCAAGTATTAGCACTGAAATATAGGCCCCAGACATTTGACAAAGTTGTCGGGCAAAGCCACGTCACCACCACCCTTTCCAATGCTATCTCACAGGACAGGGTTGCCCATGCTATTCTTTTTACAGGACCCAGGGGTACCGGAAAAACGACCCTTGCACGGATCCTGGCCAAGGCAATGGATTGCAAAGAAGGTCCAACCCCCCAGCCCTGCAACAATTGTAAAATCTGCACGGATATTATTGAAGGGCATTGTACAGATGTTTTTGAAATTGACGGTGCCTCCAACAACAGCGTGGATCAAATCCGGGACTTAAGGGAAAATGTCACCTATATGCCTTCATCGGCAAAGTATAAAATATATATTATTGATGAAGTCCATATGTTGTCTACTGCTGCATTTAATGCGCTGCTCAAAACCCTTGAAGAACCCCCTGAACATGTCATGTTCATTTTTGCCACCACAGAAGCACACAAAATCCCGGCAACCATCCTGTCCAGATGTCAGCGCCATGACCTTGGCAGAATTTCTCTTGAAATGATTTCAAACCATTTGCAGTATCTTTGCAAAAAAGAAAAATTCAGCATTGAAAAACAGAGCCTTGATCTGATTGCCCAGGAAGCTGACGGCTCCATAAGAGATGCCTTAAGCCTTCTTGACAGGGTATTATCCTCGGCTGAAACCAAAGAAATTGAGCATACCCGTGTGCTGGACGGTCTTGGCATCCAGGATCTGCAAATCATGCATGATATATCAGCAGCAATCTTTGAAAACAATGGTGCCGGGCTCATCGAAATTATAGAAGAAGCAGACAATTCAGGAATGGATCTGAAGAAATTTTATTCTGATATTCTTGCCCATTTCAGAAACATGAATGTAGTTAAAGTCTGCGGCAAGGACAGTCCGGCTGTCAATATCACAGATTCTGAAAAAGAAAAAATTTTTCAGACAGTATCTGCCCTGTCAAGCGGTTTTATCAACACTGTTTTACAAATCCTTTTGGATGAAGAGCCCGTTGTTAAATATTCATCACATACCAAAACCGCCATTGAAATGGTCCTGTTAAAATTGCTTCAAATAAACCCTGGCGCACAAATTGATAAAATTATCAACCAGCTTGATATTCTTGCAAAGCAGATAAATTCAA
>JAHOYS010000372.1 GCA_019038815.1 Desulfobacterales bacterium
AGCGGCTCAGACTATGATCCCGACACGGGCCGGTGGTGAGTTTAAGATTATTGCCTATGAAAATGATATTGATAACCTGACCCACATTGCCCTTGTAAAAGGGGAAGTTGATCCCCAAAAAGAAATTCTTGTGAGAGTTCATTCGGAATGTATGACCGGGGATATTTTTTCATCCCTTCGGTGTGACTGCCAGGATCAGCTCCACAAAGCCATGGCCATGATGGAAGAAGAAGGAAGTGGCGTTCTTTTATATCTTCGCCAGGAAGGCCGCGGCATCGGTCTTGTAAATAAGTTAAAAGCCTATGAATATCAGCGCAAGGGTCTGGATACGGTTGAAGCCAATGAAAAATTAGGCTTTAAGGCAGACATGAGAGATTATGGTGTGGGTGCCCAGATTTTGGTTGATCTGGGTGTCAGGAAAATGCGGCTTCTGACCAACAACCCTATGAAAATGATCGGCCTGGAAGGCTATGGGTTGAGCGTTGTTGAACAGGTTCCCATTGAAGTGGAATCCAACTGCCACAATCAAGGATACCTCAAATGCAAGCAGGCCAAGATGGGACATTTGCTCCATATATAAATCAGATATAATAATCGGGGTCAGGCTTTCAAGCCTGACCCCATGAGAATAAGGAAAAGGAAAATGCCAAAAATTATAGAAGCAGGATTACAGGCCCAGGGGAAGAAATTTGGAATCATTGCCTCCCGTTTTAATGATTTTATCACCGGCAAACTGGTTGATGGCGCTCTTGATGCGTTAATCAGAAGCGGAGCAGAGGATAAGGATATCACTATTTTAAAAGTTCCGGGTGCCTTTGAGATTCCTCTGGCAGCAAAGAAAATGCTGAATCTTGGAACCTATGATGCCATCATCTGTATCGGGGCTGTCATTCGAGGGGCTACTACCCATTATGATTATGTGTGCGCAGAAGTCTCCAAGGGTATTGCATCTGTCAGTCTTGAGGCCGACATTCCGGTGATGTTTGGAATTCTCACCACGGAAACCATTGAACAGGCCATTGAAAGGGCAGGGACTAAAGCCGGCAATAAAGGGTTTGATGTTGCTCTTGGTGCTATTGAAATGGCAAACCTTTCTGAAAGTCTGGAAAAAGGTTAAATAAGAGTATGGGTGACCGCAGACAGGCAAGAGAACTTGCTCTTCAGGCGCTTTTTTTCTTTGATATGAATAAATCTGATTCAGATCAAAGCCTGGAAATATTTTGTGCCAATAATGAAGAAAAGCTCACACAAGGGCTTAGGCCTTTTTTTCTAGATCTGGTAAAAGGTGTGAAGGAAAATGGTTCTCAAATTGATGCGCTTTTAAATAAATATTCAAAAAACTGGAAAATTTCCAGGATGCCTGTAGTGGACAGAAACATCATGCGGATTGCCATATTTGAATTTTTAAAGTGCTCTGACATACCCTGCAGCGTTACTATAAATGAAGCGGTTGAAATCGGGAAAAAATACGGCACAAGGGACTCCGGTTCTTTTGTCAACGGTGTGCTTGACCGTATCAAATCCCTTGAAGGTTTTTAAACAGCCTGAATTTAGGAGATTGTTTTGATTATAAAAAAACTTGAAGTTGGTCCGATTATGGCCAATTGTTTTATTTTAGGATGTGAATCTACAAGGCAAGCTGTTGTGATTGATCCGGGAGATGATGCAGATCGAATCCTGATGGAACTTGCAAAATCTGAGCTGAAAGTAAAATATCTGATTAATACTCACGGACATTTTGATCATGTCAGTGCCAATAAAAGAATGAAAGAAGCGACAGGGGCACAGATTGCCATACATCCCGAGGATGAGCCCATGCTGCATGAGCTTTCACAGTCCGCTCTGATGTTCGGACTTTCTTCGGAGAATTCACCCCCGGCAGATATTCTTTTAAAAGACAAGGATGAAATTACATTCGGTGAAATAACACTAAAGGTGATACACACGCCCGGTCACTCCAGAGGCGGTATCAGTCTTTATACCAGTGGTCATCTTTTTGCAGGGGACACCTTGTTTGCAGGATCCATCGGCAGGACTGACCTGCCCGGGGGCGATTATGACACACTGATTTCAAGCATACGGGAAAAGCTTTTAATCTTTGATGAAGATACCATCGTATATACCGGCCATGGCCCGGAAACAACCATAGGTAATGAAAAGAGAATGAATCCTTTTTTAAGATGATGGTCTTAAGATGAATGGATTGCTAAAACATCTTCCTTTTTTAAAAGATATTCATCAGGAAACGATTGAGCTTGACCGGCCATTTAAACAGATAGCCGCATCCTTTGCCAGGGATATTGGGACGGTGCTTTTATTGTCCGGTTCAAACCTTGACTGCTCCCGATATAATATCCTTGCTGTAAAACCCTGGCTTGAGGTACACAGTAAACTTGACAATGTGTCCATCAACTACCTGGGAAAAAAAATCCATACCCGGCAGGATCCTTTTTCAGTCATTCAAGCTCTGCTGGATCGATTTAAATTAAAGGATGGCTTTTTTGATCTTCCGGTTCATTCAGGCCTGTTTGGATATTTTTCCTATGATTTAAAAGATCAGATTGAAAAACTTCCCAGAACCTGCATGGATACCCGTCTGCCTGATCTATGCTTATATGCGCCTTCCATCATCCTTATCCAGGATAAAAAAGAGACTGATCAGGCCCGGCTTTGCATTCCTGTGCTGTCGTGTGAAACAAATTTTAAGCAGACAGACGAGATTATTCAAAATAACAAACGTTTTTTCTTTGACAGAATCAAAAAGGATGTTAAAAGAAAATCTTTTGCCATAGACAGGTCAGGGTTTAAATCAAGTTTTTCCAAACATGACTATATTGTTTCGGTAAATAAAATCATTGAATATTTGAGGGCTGGTGATATTTACCAGGCCAATCTTTCCCAGCGGTTTGAAACCGGGTTTTCAGGAGACTGCTATTCATTGTTCCTGGATCTGTTTGAACGCAATCCCGCCTCTTTTTTTAGTTATATTCATGCCGGAGATCATACAATCGTGTCCACCTCTCCTGAAAGATTTATCAAGCAGGATGGAAGATATGTTGAGACAAGACCCATAAAAGGTACCATTGCACGTGGCAGAACAAAAGAACAGGACCATGAAAATGGACTGCGCCTGACCCTGAGTATCAAAGATGATGCTGAATTGACCATGATCGTGGACCTGATGCGAAACGATCTTTCCCGGGTGACCAGACACGGGTCTGTCATTGTCAAAGAGCATAAGTGCCTTGAACCCTATGAAAATGTATTTCACCTTGTTTCCGTTGTGCAAGGTGAACTTGAAGAAGATAAAACATCAGTTGATCTTTTAAAAGCTACATTTCCCGGAGGCTCCATCACGGGCTGTCCCAAGATCCGTTCCATGGAAGTTATTGATGAACTTGAATCTGTGAAGCGGCATGTCTATACAGGGTCCGTCGGGTATATCAGTTTTCATGATACAATGGATCTGTCCATTGCCATCAGGACCGCCACCATTGTCAATAACACAGTCTTTTTTTCAGTGGGTGGCGGAATTGTATATGATTCAGACCCTCAAAAAGAATATCAGGAAACCCTTGATAAAGGAAAAACATTGATGGAATCCCTGTCCGGCACTTTAAAAAAGGATAGTACTGAAAGGCTGAAAGCCTGGGTGAATGGGAAAATTATTGATCAGGATCAGGCCAGGGTATCGGCTGCAAGCACGGGATTTCAATATGGGGCAGGCCTTTTTGAAACCATAAGGGTGGAAAAGGGAATCATATCCAATCTGGAAGATCATGTGTCTCGACTGAACAGGGCCTGGCAGAGTCTTTTTTTTGACACGCCCCCTGACATTACCTGGGAAGATATAATTCGTCTTTTAATCAGGGAAAATAATTTTCAGAACAAATTGCTTGCCGTTAAGATTATTGCGTCAAGGGATGATCGGGATAATGGCAGAAAAGCTTTTCTGGCTGTTTTTACAAGAGAGTACACCCACAGGCTTGAGATTCTGAATAAAAAAGGGCTGGATCTTGTCACATATCCACATGCAAGGCAGACGCCTCTGGCAGATTATAAAACCCTTAATTACCTTTATTATGAACAGGCAGGCCGGTTTGCCAAAGCGCATGGTGCAGATGAGGCCATCATCTTGAACCCGGATCATACTGTTTCTGAAACCAATACCGCAAGTATTGTTGCCATAAAAGATAAAACCGTGATGGTCCCCAAATCCGATCATGTACTGGATGGTGTGACGCTGAAATCTGTGTTGACGATTCTGTCAGACAGGGGGTATGATATCCGGAAAAAAAGAATACCAAAAGAGGTGTTTTGTTCATATCCCGATATCATGTTAACGAATGCGTTAATGGGGGCGGTTAAGGTGTTGACCATTGATGGGAAAAGCATAGAACACAGGAAAGAGATCTGTTCCATGATCAATGAACAGCTTTTTAAACCGTGATTTAATAAAACCAGGAGGGAGGCAAATTATTAAAAAAATAAATATCATCATAGTGGTACTGTTTCTTGTGTTTTGTCTGGCTCACCAGGGCCTGGCACAAGCAAAAGTTAAGCAAAAAGTGAAAGTTGACAGTCCGGTTTTCACGTTTGGAAAAGTACCGGAAGGGGTTCATGTGCACCATGAGTTTATAATTAAAAACTCAGGAGATACCCTGCTTCATATTGAGAATGTTCTTCCCCCTTGAGGTTGTGACAAAAATTCCTTTGACAGGGAAATTCCTCCGGGCGGGGAAGGTAAAATAAAACTAAGTTTTAGAACCAACGGGTATGGCGGAAAGACCATGAAAAAAGTTATTCTGGTCAAGACCGATGATCCTGGAAAAAGAAAATTCAACCTGGTTGTCAAGGGGCTGGTTGAGAAAGTTGTGGATATTAAGCCTGCATCGGTCTTTTTGAATGGAAACCCCGGGGAAACCCTGGAATCCGTTGTGACCATTACACCTTCAGAAAAATACAAGTTTTCAATCCTGGGGATGGAACAAAAGTTCAATAAAAAAATAAAAGCACAGCTTGTTGAATCAGACAAAGACAAGAAATCCTGGCAGGTTAAAATTAAAAGCACTTCAGATAAAGCGGGCCGTTTACATGATGTGCTGACCCTTAAAACCGACAGCCTGTACAGACCCGTACTCACTATAAAGGTATATGCCGTTTTTCTTAAAAAACAGAAAACAAAATCTTAAGCTACAGGACTTTTTTTACAAAAGTAATTATGGATATTTCAAAAATAAAAGCAGTGGTGTTTGACTGTGACGGTGTCATGTTTGACACGGCCACGGCCAACAGAAAATATTATGATGAAGTGTTGCAGGCTTTTGGTAAGCCTGTGTTGAATGAAGAACAGTTTGTCAATATTCATATGATGACAATCAAAGGGGCGATTGAATATCTTTTCCCGGAAATGGATGATCTTTCAAGTGTATATGACCGCCTGAAAAACATCGGGTATCATAAATTCATCAAGCATATGATCATGGAAAAGGGCCTGAAAGAGCTTCTTGTGAAATTGAAGGAAAACGGCTATATCCGGGGAATCGGTACAAATCGGACCAACACCATGGAAAATGTATTGGAAGTCTTTCACCTGGAAGACTATTTTGAGGTGGTGATAACAGCAGCAAAAGTTAAAAAACCAAAGCCGGATCCAGAGCAGTTGCTGTTAATAATGAGAAAATTTGATCTTCACCCGGAGGAAATTCTTTTTGTTGGAGATTCTGATTATGACCGTCAGGCAGCATTAAAAGCAACAGTAAGATTTATTGCATTTAAAAACCCGGAATTAAAAGCAGATTTTAGTGTAGATTCAATGGATGAGATTGCTGAGATCTTACAGATAAATTAATAAAATTCTTGACAAATTTGTCAATCATCATTAAGTCTTACAAGATTTTTAGTTTAGAATTTAAGATAAATGTTTGAGTAAACATTTATTAAGGTGGTTAAACATAAATAAGGAGAATGAAGTATATGTCTAAATTAGTAGCACCTCATGGTGGAAAAGGCCTCGTAATTTGTAAGCTTGAAGGCGCAGAGCTTGAAGCTGAACTTAAAAAAGCCGCAGGACTCAAAAAAATTGAGATTTCTTCCCAGGTTAAAGGTGACCTGATTATGCTCGGTATCGGTGGATTCAGCCCTCTTAACGGCTTTATGACCAAAGCGGACTGGAAAGGCGTTTGTGCTGATTTCCTTCTTGCTGACGGTACATTCTGGCCTGTACCTGTTATGCTGGATGCAGCAAAAGAAGATGCAGCAGAAGTTAATGTCGGTGATGAAATTGCTCTTGAAAGAAATGGTGAAGTCTATGCCACCATGAAAATCGAAGACAAATTTGAAATGACCGAAGACGAGAAAAAATGGGAATGCGAAAAAGTCTATAAAGGTAGTGGCGAAGAGTCTGCAGATGACGTATTCTGGAAAATTGCCATGGAAGATCATCCAGGTGTTCAAATGGTTATGGCCAGAAAAGAATTCTGTCTGTCAGGCCCTGTAAAAGTTCTTTCAGAAGGTGAATTTCCTGAAAAATTCAAGGGTGTTTATCTGACACCGACCGAGACCCGTGCTATCTTTGATGAAAGAGGCTGGGCAAACGTTGCTTCCATGCAGCTTAGAAACCCCATGCACAGATCCCACGAGCATCTTTGTAAAATCGCCCTTGATGTATGTGACGGCGTTCTGATCCATTCCCTCATCGGTAACTTGAAACCCGGTGATATTCCGGCAGATGTTCGTATTGAATGTATTGATACACTGATTAAAGGTTTCTTTGTTCCCGAGCATGTGGTCAATGGCGGATATCCCCTTGACATGAGATATGCAGGCCCGAGAGAAGGTCTTCTCCATGCAACTTTCCGTCAGAACTATGGTGTTAACAGAATGATCATCGGTCGTGATCATGCCGGCGTTGGTGATTTCTACACACTGTTTGAAGCCCAGACAATTTTTGATACAATTCCCCAGCCTGAAGAAGAAGGCAAAGCCCTTCTTTGCGAACCCCTGAAAATTGACTGGACATTCTACTGCCACAAATGTGACGGCATGGCTTCCATGAGAACCTGCCCCCATGGCAAAGACGACAGAGTCATCCTTTCCGGAACCAAACTGCGCCATGCGCTTTCCAATAATGAAGAAGTTGTGGATCACTTTGGCCGTGAAGAAGTTCTGGTTATCCTCAGAAGATACTATGCATCTTTGACTGAAAAAGTTGAAGTTAAACTTCAGAGCCATGCAGAAGGATCTAAGATGTAATTGAGGTCTTTTTAAAGACAATTATATTTTAAGAAGATACTAAATACTATAGGAGGGCGGTTTCTTGGTTAAAGAGGCCGCCCTCTTTTTTATGCCATGCCGTTGAAATTTTATGAGTTCAGAAAATGCGTTCCACCATATCGAGTTAGACGGGTTTTAGATCTTGAAGATTAAGAATTATTTCATAGACCTTTTTTTTTGACAGGTTGAATTCTTTTGAAATCTGTTTTGCCAGGCCTGATGTGCCAAGACCTTCGGTCGAAAGTCTTTCAAGAATGATTTTTTCAAGTTGGCTGTCATTAATGGTTTTTTGTTCAAGCTGACCCTGAACAAACAAGGAGCATTCACCTTTAATAGAATCTTTTTTGTTCAGTTTTTGAAGAATTTCAGACAGACTTCCCCGAATGTATTCTTCATGGATTTTAGTGATTTCCCTCGCAAGGCACGCCTTTCTGTCTCCCAGGATTTTTAACATATTGTTGATGAGGGTTTTAATTCGTCTTGGGGATTCATAAAAGATCAGAGTTGAGGTTTGATTTTTTACAGATTCAAGAGCATGCTGCTGCTTCTGCTGTTTTTTAGGCAAAAATCCTGAAAACAGGAAAGAATCGGTTGGAAGCCCTGACACACTCAGCCCGGCAATGGCAGCACTGCATCCTGGAATGGGAATGACACTGATTTTTTCTCTGGCAACAGCTGCGACAAGTTTATATCCCGGATCTGAAATAGTGGGTGTGCCGGCATCACAAATCAGGGCAATGTTCAGGCCGGTTTTCAAATGGGTGATGATTTGAGGTATTTTGTTTGCCTCATTATGCTCGTGGCAGGAAACAAGCTTTGTCTGGATGCCATAATGAGAAAGAAGTTTTTTTGAATGCCGGGTATCTTCTGCTGCAATCAGATCTGCCTGTTCTAATATCTTAATCGCTCTAAATGTAATATCTTCCAGGTTTCCAACAGGAGTTGCAACAATATAGAGGGTTCCGGATGAATTCTGGTTATCCATTCTAATGGCCCTGGAAAGCATTTTTAATTAAATTAATGTCAAACGCACCGTTTTTTTCAAGAACTTCAACTACATCGAATCGAACTCTTGAATTCATCTGTTTTTTTTCTTTCAGGTAAAATGAGGCTCCCAGAATGATTTTTTTTTGTTTTGAATAATTGACCGATTCTCTTGGCAGCCCTTTTTTAAGACTTCGTCTGGTTTTGACTTCAACAAAACAGATGCAGTTTTTATCTTTAGCAATAATGTCTATTTCTGCAGATTTTGTTCGATAGTTAACTTCAAGAATGGTAAATCCCCGGGTTTGAAGGAAGGATATGGCTGCTGTTTCACCGCGATGTCCCAGGTTTTTCCGGTCATCAGGCATTGCTTACCTCTTTTACACCCTTGAAGGTCAACCTGTGAACAGGGCAGGGCCCATATTTTAAAATTGCTTTTTTATGGGCCTGGGTGGGATATCCCTTGTGCTGGATAAAATTATACCGGGGATGTTTTCCATGAAGCTCTTTCATGATGGCATCTCTTGTGACTTTTGCAATAATAGATGCAGCAGCAATGGAAATGCTTTTTGAATCCCCTTTGACCAAAGCAGTCTGGTCAATGTCCATGTTTAAAGTGAATTTACCGTCAATTAAAAGAAAATCAGGCGGGGTTGAAAGATTTTCAACAGCACGCTTCATGGAAAGCAAGGATGCCTGAAGAATGTTGATCTGATCAATTTCATAGTTCGAAGATATACCGGTAGCAACACAAACAGCCTGTTCCTTGATTACAGGAAAGAAGGCATTGCGTTTTTTTTCTGACAGCTTTTTGGAATCATTAATCCCGGCACATGAAAAATCATGGGGCAGGATCACGGCGGCAGACACGACAGGGCCGGCAAGGGGTCCCCTGCCGGCCTCATCAATACCTGCTATAGCTTTATACCCCTGGGTTAAGGCTTTGTGTTCAAGTTGCCACATCAGCTCACCCTGTAAGGAGTTTTAAGCAAACCGTTTTTCTTTGATCCTTGCTGCTTTACCACGGAGGTTTCTAAGATAGTAAAGTTTGGATCTTCTGACCCGGCCCTTTGTTACCACTTCGATTTTATCAAGGGCAGGGGAATAAAGTGGAAATATTCTTTCAACACCTATACCACCGGAAATTTTTCTGACTGTAAAACGGGCGCTTGCATATCCTTTGGTTTTTTTAATCACAACACCCTGGAATATCTGGATACGCTCTTTTTCACCTTCTCTGATTTTCACATGCACTTTCACAGTATCACCTGAATCAAATTCAGGGATATCAAGACGCATTTGCTCTCTTTCTAATTTCTCGATTATGGTACTCATTTGTTCCTCCTAAGATATTTCCCTTTTTGGCAAATATAGATATGTATTTTACCTGCCATTTGTAATTCTGTCTAAATATATTGATGCCGCAGACCTGACAGAAAGATGATTGTAATCAGTATTTCCGTAAATCGGGTCCAAAATGAAATCACAGGTATCAATCAATTCATTTGCCAGGCCCCATGCCGTTCCAAAAACAAGGACATGAGACGATTTGTTTTCAAGCTTTTGCCTTAATTTTTTTATTGTTATTGAGCCGGATGTTTTTTTTGCACTTGTGGCAATGGTCACAACCGGTTCCTTTCTTTCCTGTTCAATTTTTCTGACTGCATCTTCAAAAGTTTCAGCCACCCGGATAAGCTCAAGCGCTTTTTTTCTGAACGGGTTAAGCTTGCCGCCGACTCCTTTTGTCCAGTGTTCAATCACCTGTGTGGCAAGCACTGCCTGATCTTCATAAGGGGTTACCACATAAAATCCTTTTATACCAAAGGTGATGGATGCCCTTGCAATATCATGCAAGTCTATGGTTGTCAGGGCTGATCCAATGGCCTGCTTTTTTTTGTTCATCACAGGATAATGGATCAATGCCACGTAAACGTTACTCTCTAACAAGGATTTTCAACTCCTGACACCATTGCTTTATTATCTTTTTTTCTTCTGCAGTCGGTCTGGTTTTATTGAAAAGATCCGGTCTTTTCAAAAATGTACGCTGAAGAGAAGAATTTTTCCTCCACTGGTTGATCTTTTCATGGTTCCCGGATAATAACACCTCTGGAACCTTCAGCCCTTCAAAGTCTTCGGGCCTTGTATATTGTGCATATTCAAGCCGGTCATCTGTAAATGAATCCGATTTTGAAGATTCCAGGCTCCCTAATACACCCGGGATTAATCTGGTTATTGAATCAATAATGACCATGGATGCCAGTTCTCCGCCTGTCATAACATAATCTCCGATAGAGATTTCTTCATCAACAAGTGTGGAGTATATCCGTTCATCAATTCCTTCATACCTTCCACATACAAAAATAAGCCCTTTTTTTTGCAGGGCAGCTTCCATGGCTTTTCCCTGGTTGAACCGGGTTCCCTGGGGAGTCATTAATATAACCGATGAATCAGGAGTTCTTTTTTTAGCAGCTAAAATAGCAGCCTTTAAGGATTCCGGCTTCATTATCATTCCGCTTCCCCCGCCATAGGGCCTGTCATCAACCGTGTTATGGCGGTCGCATGAAAAATCTCTGATATTAATGCAATGCCCTGCGATCAGTTTTTTTTTTATACCCCTTGCCATCATACCATGCTCAAAAAAAGAGCTGATCAGTTCTGGGAACAATGTCAATACCGTAAAGTCCATCAATAATCCATCAATAATTCTGGGGGCAGTGCTGTCCTTACGGTTTTTTTTTCAATATCAACTGATTTAACAAACTGTTTATGCATCGGTATAAGCGTTTCCCTGATTTTGTCCGTTACAACCAGCACATCATTTGCGCCCGTTGGAAAAATATCGGTTATTTGGCCGATAAATCCTTTTTCATGGTCAACCACATCAAGCCCCAAAAGGTCTTGCCAGTACCAGGTGTCTTCTGCCGGTTCCGGCAATTGATCCCGGTCAATGAGAATCTCTTTTCCAACAAGATCTTTGGCAAGGTCCCAGTTGTCAACTCCGTCAAGGGAGAGCAAAACTCCTTTTTTATGGGCCAAAGCTTTAAGAATGCTATATGGTTTGCCCAGGTCTTTTCCAGATTTTAAAAGAACGTTTCTGCCCGGGCAAAAGGTATCAATGGATTCTGCAAAGGACCAAACCTTAAGTTTGCCATCAAGCCCGTGAACTCCGGTTACCCTGCCTATGGTAAACGAAGTCGTTTTGTTCATAATCTACTCAATAATTTCAAGAACCGTACGTTTTTTAAGTTTGGTGGATGCCGCACTTAAAATTGTTCTCATGGCTCGAGCTGATCTTCCCTGCTTGCCGATTACCTTACCTAAGTCCTCTTTTGCCACCTTAAGCTCTAAAACAGAAGTTTGATCTCCACAAATTTCTGATACATATACCTGATCAGGATTGTCTACCAGTGCTTTTGCAATGTATTCCACCAGTTCTTTCATAACTGTATCTCCTTTAAACGGGATGTTTAAGAACACTTAAGGGTGATTATAAAACAGTTAATACTTAACTGACTCCCTGTTGTTTTAATAAGCTCTGGACAGTGGTTGAAGGTTTTGCGCCTTCGCCCAGCCAATATTTTATTCTGTCCTCTTTTAAGCTGACGGCAGCTGGCTCAACCATTGGATTGTAGGTACCTAAGAGTTCCAAAAACTTTCCATCTCTCGGGCTTTCAACGTCTGCAGCCACTATTCTGTAAAAAGGTTTTTTCTTTGTGCCTTTTCTGGTCAATCTGATTCTTACGGCCATATTCTTTTTTTTCTCCTTAAAACGGCAGCATGTTTTTTAATGAACGCATGCCGCCTTTATTAAACTTCTTTATCATTTTCATGGACTGGGAATAGCTTTTTAAAAGCTTGTTAACATCCTGAACCGTAGTCCCGCTGCCATTGGCAATTCTTTTTTTCCTGGAGCCCTTGATAATGGCGTGAACCCTTCTTTCTCCAGGTGTCATGGAATTGATAATTGCTTCAATCCTGGCAAATTCCCTGTCATCTATATTTATGCCTTTAAGCTGTTTTTTGTTCATCCCGGGTAACATCCCCATCAGGTCTTTTATTGACCCCATTTTCCGGACGGATTTCATCTGGTTCTTAAAATCTTCCAGGGTAAAGGCATTCTTTCTTAATTTTTTTTCAAGCGCTTTGGCTTCTTTCTGGTCAACCGCATCCTGTGCCTTTTCAATAAATGAAAGCGCATCTCCCATCCCCAGTATTCTTGAAGTCATCCTGTCCGGGTGAAAGGCTTCCAGGGCTGTTGACTTTTCTCCCACACCAATGAATTTTAACGGTTTTCCGGTAACGGCTTTTATGGAGAGCGCTGCACCACCGCGAGCATCACCATCCATTTTGCTCAAAACAACACCGGTAAGGTCAAGGGCATTGTCAAATGATCCGGCAATGTTCACCGCATCCTGACCTGTCATGGCATCAGCCACCAGAAGAATTTCTGACGGGTTGATTCCCTTTTTAATGCCTTTAAGCTCAGCCATTAACTCTTCATCAAGATGCAGCCTTCCTGCGGTATCCAGCAATAGAGTGTCGCATCCGTGTTCTCTGGCTGCCCGTTGTGCATCCTGACAAATTTTTAAAGGCTTCATATCAGTTGTGGATTGAAATACCGGAATATCCAGTTGATTTCCAATCTTTTTCAACTGATCAATCGCTGCAGGTCTGTAAACATCCACCGGCACAAGATATGGTTTTCTACCCTTTTTTCTAAGGTAGAGCCCGAGTTTTCCTGCTGTTGTGGTCTTACCAGAACCCTGCAGTCCGATAAGCATAACAGAACCCAAAGACTTCCCATCAAGATTCAGCCCTTGATGCTCAGACCCCATCATTCTGGTAAATTCATCGCTTACAATTTTTATGACCTGCTGACCTGGCGTAAGGCTTTGCATTACTTCCTGGCCCAAGGCCCGGACTTTTATATCTGAAATAACAGATTTTGCAACCTTATAATTAACATCAGCCTCAAGCAGCGCCATGCGAACCTGCTTAAGACCATCTTCGATGTTCTTCTCATTAAGGATGCCATGACCTTTTAATTTTTTAAAGACCGAATCAAGCCTGTCACTCAAATTTTCGAACATAAAGAGCCCAACTCCAAAATATCAAATCAAATCATTGAAATTAGTATAGATTCCGTGATATGTCAAGAAAATAATAAATTTAAGCAGATAAAAAATATATGAAAAACATACTAGATTTTACAAGAGAAGACCTTGCTGCCTGGCTTGAAGGTAAAGGTATCCGGCCGTTCAGAGCGGGGCAGATATTCAAGTGGCTCTACATCCGGCAGGCAGATACATTTGAACAGATGACCGATCTTTCCAAAACTTTGCGCAGCAGGCTGGAGGATTATTTTTATATCAAGCGTCTCTTTCTTGAGGATAAACAAATTTCTGTTGATACGACTGAAAAGTTTTTGTGCCGCCTGGATGATGGGCAGCATATTGAATCGGTTCTGATCCCTGAAAAGGATCATTTTACTCTTTGCGTGTCTTCGCAGGTTGGATGTGCCCAGAATTGTCAATTTTGTTTGACGGCCAAAGGTGGATTCATCCGAAATTTAAATGTTTGTGAAATGATTGCCCAGATCAGGGATGCGCGGTATTACCTGGTTCAAAAAGATCTTGATCCTAAAAAACTTTCCAATATAGTATTCATGGGGATGGGGGAGCCTCTTGCCAATTATAAAAATCTTGTAAAGGCATTAGAGATTATCACAGACAGTGACTATGGACTCAAATTTTCATCTAAGCGGGTAACGGTCTCCACCTGCGGTCTGGTTCCTAAAATAACACAATTGGGCCTTGATACGGATGTGAATCTGGCGGTCTCTTTAAATGCAACCACGGATGAGATGCGATCTTCCTTAATGCCCATTAATAAAAAATATCCCTTAAACCAGCTGCTGGAGGCATGTCGAACCTTTACCATGAAACCAAGGAAAAAGATTACCTTTGAATATATTTTAATGAAAGGAGTGAATGATACAAAAGCAGATGCGCTCAATCTTGCAAAACTTTTGGCTCCCATTAAAGCAAAGGTGAATCTGATACCCTTTAATGAATATGATAAAAGTGATTTTAAACGCCCGTCTAAAAATCAAGTCAGTGAATTTTTACAGGTTTTACTTGATAGAAATTTCACAGCAATCACAAGGAAAAGCAAAGGTGATGATATTCTGGCTGCATGCGGGCAGTTAAAAGCAAAATTGTATTGAATCTTTGTGGTTTATACTTATAATAAAGAAACACAATGAAAGATACTTCATTTATCCATAAACCTTAATTGATCGGAAGAAAATATGTCAAATATCAGCCTGGAAAACAAAAAAATTCTGATTGTTGATGATGAACCGGATGTTCTTGATTCTCTGGAAGAATTGCTAGATATGTGTACAATCGTCAGGGCAGAAAGCTTTGAAGAAGCAAATAATTTTCTTAAGACCCAGAAATTTGATATGGCAATTCTTGATATCATGGGTGTTGACGGCTATCAGCTGTTGGAAAACGCTACCAGGAAAAATGTTATAACAGTGATGCTCACGGCACATGCACTCAGCCCGGATAATATTAAAAAATCCTATCTTGGCGGTGCCTGCTCGTATATACCCAAAGAAGAAATGATCAATATTGAAACCTTTCTTATTGATGTACTGACGGCAAAAAAGGAAGGGAAAAATACTTGGGCAAGCTGGTATACAAGGCTCGCATCATTTTGTGATAAAAAATTCGGGCCGGACTGGGACAAGGATGAAAAAGAATTCTGGGAAAAGATGATTTATTATTAAATCAATTATCAGCTAAGCCAGACCTAAAGGGGGTTTTTATATCATTAGATTTTTAAATTCCAGTGCCGAGGTTGTTTTGACGCAGATAATACTTTTCTTTTTCTTTTTTATGACCTTTATGTTCGCAGTTTCTCCCGGTTTTGATTTGGTATAAGCGGCACAGATCATGGCTGCCGTTTGAATGTTTTTTGAGGTAAGGCTTCCTGTAAGGATCACATCAGGGCCGGGCAGTTCAGCATGTTTCAATAAAATATCTTTATCTGTATTAAAATATTTGAGCAGATGTTTGTTGTCATCTTTTGAACGCCCAGCAATCACTTTTGTTTTTAAATCCAGTCTGAAGTGTCTTCCGTATTTTAAGAAATACAGCTCTCTTTTATCAAACACTTTTTGAACATTCATCAGGTCTTTGAGCCTTTTAGAAAAAACTTTATCCGTTAAAAGACAACCTCCGGCAGGAGCCGGATATTCTTTAATCTCAAAATCCTGTGCCATCTGCATTTGAATTTTTCTTGATCTGCCTGAGATGTCCAAAAGTTTTTCCCTGTCAACCAGGCCCTTTTGTTCGACAAGGGTTTCGGGCAACAGTTTTGCACACAAAGGTCTTAAAATCTGCCCGTCAAAGCCTGAATTTTTTTCCACATACCGCAATGAATTTTTATTCTGGGATTTTGGCCTCTGGCCTAACACTTCTCCGCTGAACAGAAAATGAAAGCCTTTTTTTTCAAGAACTTCACCTGCCTTGGAAAACATCAATGCGTGGCAGTCCATACAGGGATTCATATTTTTCCCAAACCCGGCCTTGGGATTTCTCATCATTTCCATATACTCATCTGTGATATCAAGTGTGATCAGCGGGATGCCGGTGATGCAGGATGCTTTTTTAGCTGATTCAGATGAAAAAAAAGGAGTCTCAAAGCAAATCCAGATTATGTCAATTCCCTGGCTTTGAAGCAGCAGGGCAGACAGGATACTGTCAAGCCCGCCTGAGCAAAGACCCAGGCCTTTAACCTGGCTTGCGGTTTCCTCAATCTTCATATATACCCACTCTATGATATTAAATGCATCAAAAATAAAAACAATCCTTGAAACATTAAGAGACAGGTATCCTGTTGTCAAGACCCAGCTTGAGCATAAAACTCCGTTTCAACTGCTCATTGCCACTATTATGTCTGCCCAGTGCACGGATAACCAGGTTAATAAAGTCTCAAAAAACCTGTTTAAAAAATATCCTGATCCTGAAGATCTGGGTCATGCCCCCTTAAATGACATCAAACGAATAATCTATTCCACGGGTTTTTATAATAATAAAGCTAAAAATATTAAAGCCTGTGCCCTTGCAATTCTTAACGAGTATCAGTCAAAAGTGCCGGAAGATATCAGCAAACTTGTCAAGTTGCCGGGAGTGGGCAGAAAAACTGCCAATGTGGTTTTGTCGGCTGCCTTTGGCCATCAGACAATTGTTGTGGATACCCATGTTTTAAGAATTTCCCGAAGGCTTGGCCTGGTTAAAAGCCGTGATCCCGTGAAGGTCGAGTATGAATTAATGCAGATTATACCCAGAACATCCTGGAGTGATTTGTCCCTGCAGTTGATCTATTTTGGAAGAGAAATCTGTGATGCCAGAAAACCACTTTGTGAAGACTGCCAGTTATTTAAACTCTGTCTGATAAAAGGAAAGGGATAAAATTTGTAAAATAATCTATGAATCTTTTTTTTGTTCCCAGAAGTCGCGGCTTTCCTTGAGGATATCATTAATGTCATCATCAACTATATCGTCCTGGATAATATCATCCATGTCAATTTGATCATTTTCCTGATTTTTTGTTTTGTCTGATCCGGGAATATAATTGCCCTGCCTGTCAAACATGAAGCTGCTGCTTAAACGGATATCAAAATCCAGTCTAAAGGCAATTTCATTATTATGAACAACGAGTTCGCCTCCTTTGTATGAAAGGGCTGTCTCAGCCACCTTTTTTTTTAAAACTTCCTTGATCACAGCCAGGTCTATGTCATCCTTCACAGCTTCGATCAGGTTTTTTTCGCCATTTTTGATAATATCCGGATCAGTAATTTTCATTGAAGACTCCCTTTTTAAGGTTTCCTTTGTTCTACGACTATTTTATTATCACAGCCGTCCTTTTTTAATGATGGCGACCAGCAGCCAGATCCCCATGACAGCAGCGGCAGTAAACCCTGCAATACCTATCACGGATACCCCGAAAAGCATAGGCGGAACTTTGGAATTAATCACCATGGCGGATCCTATTATCAATGCCGCTATAATGATTGAAAAAGAAATTCTGTTGCTGGTCTGATCCTGGGTATTCAACATTTTATCAAGCCCTTCAATTTTCATATTGAATGAGAGCTGCCCTGATTTTGCAAGACGCATGATTTCAATGGCATCAGTCGGAAAGAGCTGAAGCAGCTTATAGGATTCTCTTGCAATTCCCATAAATTCTTTAGCAATTTTTGAAGGGTTGAACTTTCTGTATTTTGCAGCAGTTACATAAGGCACTGCATGGGAAATCATATCAAAGTCAGGATCAAGTTTTTTGGCAGTTCCTTCTATGGAGATAAACGCTTTCATCATCAGGAAAAAATCCGGCGGAATTCTGAGTTTATGGGTGGCACAAAGCTCAAGAAACCGGTTCACCATTTTCGCGGTTTTAATATCCTTTAACGCTTTTGAAAGGTGCATGGACACAAATAAAGAAATATCCTTTTCAAGATGTATGAGATCCGGCTGGATTTCGTATTTAGCTATCTCGCACACCAGTCTTGCCGTGAGTTTAAAGTTGTTTGTGGCAATACTGTGGATCAGATCCACAAACACCTCCCGGGTGGTTTGATCCACAAATCCTGTCATCCCGAAATCCACAGGGCAGATACGGTTTTTTTCCATTACAAAGATATTGCCGGGATGGGGATCTGCATGGAAAAAACCATATTCAAACACCTGCTTCATTATAAAATCAGCACCCCGCCGTGTGAGCAGTTTTTTGTCAAGTCCTGCCAATTCAATTGCATCCACGTCATCAGCCTTGATCCCCTTAATATGCTCCATGGCCAGAACCCTTTGGCTTGATTCAGCAAAATATACTTTGGGAATATGGATGGTTTTGTCATTTTTGAACTGGTCGGCCATTTGTTCCATATTGGATGCTTCAATGGAGTAATCCAGCTCTTTTTCAATAGTTTTGATAAATTCTTCCACAATTTTGACAGGTTTAAAAAGAGCGACTTCTTCAATATTGTTTTCCATTATGGAAGCAATGTGAAGTATGATTTCAAGGTCTGTTTCAATACTTTTTCGGATCCCGGGCCGCTGGATTTTTACGGCAATCTGGTTGTTGCCGTTAATTTGCGCTCTGTGAACCTGTCCAATGGAAGCACTGGCAAAAGGTATTTTTTCTATCGAGTCAAAAATTTTGTCATGGGGCCTGCCGAATTCAGACGCAATAATAGTTTTTACATGTTCAAATTCAAAAGGCGGAACATGATCCTGCAGCTTTGAAAGTTCATTTAAAAGATCAACCGGAATGAGGTCTGGACGGGAAGAGAGAACCTGGCCCATCTTGATAAATGTGGGCCCGAGTTCTTCAAGTGCCATCCTGATCCTCTGGTTTTTAGAAAGCTTTTCAACCTTTTCGTGGCTTTTGACAAAAGGAATAAGACCGAGACCGGATTCAATGTAACGGTCAATCTTCATGGCATCAATAATATTTCCAAAGCCATACTTTAAAATGATGCCGATGATTTGCTGATACCGCCGAAGATGGCGGTATCGTTTACTCACCCTGCCAATATTTTTAATACTCAGCATAAAAGGCCAATGATCACTTATTTCAGATCAGACAGTTTTTTTGTAAGATTATCAATTCTGTCGTTGAGTGTTTTAATATCGGATTTTGACGGAAGATCCAGCTTCAGCAGGATTTTTTCAATAGTTTTTTCAATTTTTTTATCAAAATCAAATTTTGCATCTTCATACTTTTTCTGACACTCTTTTAGAAAATCTTTAGCCTCGGTCTGGTTCATTTCGGAATTTTTAGCAAATTCTTTAGCCAGGTCTTCGATCTCATTTTTAGATCTTAATGCCAGTCCAACGCCTGTTAACAGGCTTTTCTTCAGATACTCAAACATATTCCCTCCACCCTTTAAAAAAATGGTTTATTTTGATCCAAAAGACAGGTCCAGAATATCTTCCACACTGGTGTCTCCCTCCAGGATGGCATCCATCTTACCATAAGCTGATGGAAGAAGGGTATTAATAAAAAATTTAGCAGATTCAATTTGACCTGCGTAAAAGGCAGCATCTTTATTTTTGGCAGCCTTAGCTGCAACAGCTTCCTTGTCCAGACTGCCCACTTTTTTGGCAAGCTTTGGTGCGGCAATGGATGCACGCCACAGATGCATCCAGGCAAAAGTGACATCCCCTGTTACTTCAAGAAAGGGATGTGCAAAGGCATAGGCATTCAATGCTTTGTCCGATCTGGCTCTTGCGCCGATATCAAGGGCAAGGGCTTCAAGCCTTGATACGGCATGGGTAAATTTTGCAACCAGTCCTTCAATCCCTTCAATTCCTCTGGCTTCCTCAATTGTCTTTTTCATCCTGGCTATAAAGTATTTAAAGCTTTTGCCGTTATTCATGGAAAGTTTTCTGCCGATAAGATCCATGGCCTGAATACCGTTGGTGCCTTCATAAATCATAAAAATTCTAGAATCGCGCATGAGCTGTTCAACCGGGAATTCACTGATATAGCCATAACCGCCATAGACCTGCACACCATGGGAACAAACTTCCAGAGCTTTGTCAGTGATATACCCTTTGACAATAGGCGTTAAAACTTCGATCAAAGCATTGGTGTCGTTTTTAAGTTGTTCATTGTCAGTGGTATGGACAATGTCAGAGCATTTGCCATAGTAATAGATTAAAGATCGCATACCTTCCGTGTAGACTTTCATGTTAAGAAGCTGGCGTTTAACATCCGGATGCTGGATAATGGTAACATCTTTGGCGTCCGGGTCTTTCCCGGCGAGAAGATGCCTTCCCTGGACCCTGTTTCTGGCATAATCAAGAGCATACATATAAGAAGCAGAAGCCACGGCAAATCCCTGCAGGCCGACAAAAGCCCGGGCTTCATTCATCATCTGGAACATCTCGGACATGCCTTTGTTTTCTTTGCCTAAAAGCGTGCCGATACTGTCCCCTTTTTCTCCAAGGGAAAGAGAGGCAGTGGAATTTCCGTGAATGCCCATTTTATGCTCAAGCCCCGTACACACAACATTATTAAATTCACCCAGGCTGCCGTCTTCATTAACTTGGTATTTAGGAACCAGAAATAATGAAATCCCCCGGGTTCCGGCAGGAGCACCTTCAATTCTTGCTAATACCGGGTGAATAATATTATCGCAAAGGTCATGTTCCCCGGCGGAAATAAAAATTTTTGATCCCTGGATGGAATAAGTGCCATCATCATTTTTTGTTGCCGTGGTTGTAAGCGCGCCCACATCAGATCCTGCCTCGGACTCTGTCAAAAGCATGGTGCCTCCCCACTGCCCGGCAAACATTTTTTCCATATAAAGCTTTTTCTGGTTCTCATCACCAAAAGCTTCCACCAGCTTGGCCGCACCATGGGTCATGCCGTAATAGAGCATAAAGGCTGAGTTGGCCCCCACCATATATTCTAAAGCAGCACACCCGACAAGTTTAGGCATGCCCTGACCACCGACTTCAGGATCATCACACATGGCCAGCCATTCACCTTCGCAATAAATTTTCCAGGCCCGCTGAAAAGATTCCGGGACTGTAACTTTTCCATTCTCAAGTTTGCATCCTATTTCATCTCCATCCTTAAAAGTGGGAAGGATTTCCTTTATAGCCAGGTTCCTGGCTTCAGAAACAATCAGGTTTATTGTTTTTTTATTGAACTCTTCGAATAACTCATGCTCAACCATTGTGACCTGCTCATGCAAAACAAAATCAACATCCCGTCTGTCAGCGATAAGTTGTGCCATATAATCTATCTCCTTTTATATAATTATTTTTAATATATTTTGAGCCGTATAATTAATTTCCTAAGCAAAATAAGCAGTGTTGTCAACCTGTGAACACAAAAAAGTTTGATTACGCTTAACTGTTTTTACAAATGCTTAACAAATTCTAAAATTAAATGAGGTCATAAAAAGTATAAACTGTGAAATAATTTGCGTTGCCTGGCTCAGATCGGCTTAAAAAATTAATTATTAGGTGGACGAAGAATTTATGTTGTGATACAGGAGAGCGATGGATATTAAATGCTGGGGCTCAAGAGGATCGATATCTGTATCAGGAAAGCAATACCTCAAGTATGGAGGTGATACCACCTGTATTGAGATTACTGCTGAGTCGGGAGAAACTATTATTATTGATGCAGGAACCGGTATCCGGCATATCGGTAATCCCCTTGTTAAAAGTAATATCACCCGATATCATCTTTTATTTACCCATGCTCACTGGGATCATATTCTGGGATTTGTTTTTTTCAAACCGCTTCTTTCCAGTAAGGCTAAAATAATAATTCAGGATTACAAATTTTCAGGCATCTATACCAGGGATATTCTAGATGAAGTTATGAAACCGCCTTTTTTCCCAATCGGCTTAAAGGATATGAAAGCAGATATCAAATTTGAAAAAGCATTGAACAATACTTTTTCTATCGGCTCTATCAGGGTAGAAACCATTCCGCTCAACCACTCCGGTGGAGGGCTGGGGTATAAATTCATCGAAAACGGAAAATCGTTTGTATTTTTAACGGATAATGAGCTGGGTTTTAATCATCCCGGGGGCCTGGGTTTTGACGCATATCTGGATTTTTCACGAAATGTGGATCTTTTATTTCATGATGGAGAATACACTGAAGAGGAATATAAACAAAGAAGAGGGTGGGGGCATTCTTCGATTTGTGATGTCCTGGATCTTGCAGTAAAAGCCAATGTGAAAAAACTTGGGTTGTTTCATATGAACCAGGATCGAACCGATGACCAGATGGATAAAATTATTAATGACTGCCAGACGGATCTGAAAAAGAAAGACTCGGTTCTTGATTGTTTTGCTGCTTCCTGCAATATGGCAATTCATCTTTAAAAATAAAAAATTTAAGTCTTCCTGCATGGAACAAAAGTCAAAACGATCTTTTTTACAAATTACCAGGATAATGCTGTCCTGGAAAATGATCGTCATGTTTTTCTTTGGGTTCTCTTCCGGGTTTCCATTTTATATTATCAAAGACGTATTAAAATTATGGATGACAGAGTCCAATGTGGATCTTACAACCATCGGTCTTTTTTCTGCTCTGGGACTGCCGTATACCTTGAAATTTGTCTGGTCTCCATTGATGGACGGATATGTGCCGAAATTTTTAGGCCGGCGGAGGGGGTGGATACTTATCGCTCAAATAGGGCTTATGGTGAGTATCGCACTTATAGGGCAATTTGATCCTTCAAAGTCACTGGTCGGGATAGTTTTCATGGCATTGTGCATCAATTTTTTCGGAGCAAGCCAGGATATTGCCCTGGATGCATTCCGGCGTGAATATTTAACCAGCGATGAACTGGGGTTCGGCACCGGTGTCTGGATGAATGCATGGCGGCTTGGCATGTATGTCTCTATCGGAATTGCACTTCTTACAGAATTAAATATCAGTTGGGCCAGCATTCATATTATCCTGGCACTGATGATGGGAATTGGAATTTTAACCACTCTTTTTGTTCCTGAGCCAAAAGTCGATGCAGTCCCGCCGGTTTCAGTTAAAGAAGCGGTTATTGAACCCTTTGTTGAATTTTTTAAACGACATAGTGCTGTTCTTGTTCTTTTATTTATCCTGTTGTACAAAATCGGGGATAATATGGCCGGTGCCATGACTATTCCCTTTATACTCAAGATGGGGTTTTCCAAAACAGAATATTTCATCATTGTCAAAGGGATTGGAATGTTTGGACTTTTTGGCGGGGTGATTCTGGGAGGATCTATCATGATCCGCCTTGGCATTGCCAAATCCTTATGGGTGTTTGGAATACTTCAGGCCGTATCCACAGCATTGTTTGCCATCGTAGTCATGGTTGATCACAATTCCATGATTTGGATGGACTACAGGCAAGCTATTCTGGGTTGTATTATAGGGTTTGAATTTTTTGCCACAGGGCTTGGGCAGGCTGCATATGCCACTTATATGGCAATACAGACCAACAAGCGGTTTACAGCGACTCAATATGCATTATTGACAAGTTTAATGGCTGTCCCTGGTGTTATTGCAGCCTCGGCTACAGGATTCATGGCAAAATATCTGGGATGGGATGTGTTTTATTTTTTGTGTGCAGTTGCTGCGATTCCCGGCATGCTGCTCCTGCTTAAAATTGCTCCTTGGAATGCAAGTAATGAAGAGTTGGAAACAACACATTGATTGGATATCAGAAATAGTGCTTGACAAAGAATAGTCTTTTTTTTACTTAAATGCTGAAAAAATAGTAAAAGCTATAGATTTGTTTTATTAACCAGACTGCTTTATTTGAGATGTGAAGGTTTTTGCATTATTGTGCAACTCAATTGCACTGATATAAAGAGACTGACCAGAATAATTAACTGGTCAGACAAAGCTTATTCCAGACTGCCGGTTTTCGGCCTTGATAAGCATCAGACAGATGTTTTCCAAGGCGGTCAAAGAGCCGGTTTTTTTATATTATTTTGTAACTCATTGATTTGTAACGGTTTCAATCAAAGCAGGAAATTACATAAAGGCCTGATAAGTTTAAAAAAATTAATTATCAGTTTTTTTTGTCCAGACCATTGTTTGCTCTATTCGGAATAATTTGGAGCAGGCAGGGTTCATAGCTTTAAATTGTAAAGCTATTATAGAAAGGTTAGGAGGTTAAAATAATGACCAAAGATTTAATACCGAAGAAAGATCTTGCAGGTTCTGTCATGGTTCTTGGCAGCGGAATTGCGGGAATGCAGTCTGCCATAGATTTAGCCAATTCAGGGTATTATGTGTACCTGGTTGAAAAATCTTATGCCATCGGCGGTATGATGGCTATGCTGGATAAAACATTCCCGACCAATGACTGTACCATGTGAGTGATCTCACCCAAACTGGTCGAGGTCGGCCGGCATCTGAATATCGAATTGTTAACAAACACACAACTTCTTGAACTTGAAGGCGAAGAAGGAAATTTTACTGCAAGGGTGAAAGAAGCCCCAAGATT
This sequence comes from Desulfobacterales bacterium, assembly GCA_019038815.1. Lineage (GTDB taxonomy): Bacteria > Desulfobacterota > Desulfobacteria > Desulfobacterales > Desulfobacteraceae > Desulfobacula. The sequence goes on from JAHOYS010000372.1 coordinate 24,302, forward strand.
TGTTGACTTGTTAAAATGTACATCATGCGGGGAATGTGTCAAGGTTTGTCCTGTGGAAGTGCCCAGTGAGCACAACCAGGGGTTAGCCCCTCGAAAGGCTATTTTTAAGCAATATGAACAGGCCATTCCGGGAGCGTACGGGATCTCCAAACGATCCACGGCTCCTTGTAAGGCCACCTGCCCTGCTCATGTGAGCATCCAGGGATTTATTGCTCTTATGAATCAGGGAAAGCATGCTGAAGCACTGAAGCTGTTTAAAGAAGAGCATCCCTTTCCCGGCTCATGCGGTCGTGTCTGTCACCATCCTTGTGAATTAGAATGCACCAGGGGGGACGTTGATGAACCTGTTGCCATACAATACCTTCACAGGTATCTGGCTGAGCTGGATTTTGAAGGGGATGAGACTTTTATCCCTGAAGTGGCTGAAAAACGCGATGAGAAAGTGGCTATTGTGGGCTCCGGCCCTGCCGGTCTGACTGCTGCTTATTATATGGCCCAGAAAGGATATGGGGTTACCATATTTGAAAAACTACCGATTAAAGGTGGTATGATGGCGGTTGGTATTCCCGAATATAGACTGCCGAGAGCTGAGCTTGAAAAAGAGATCGAAGTGATTGAAAAACTGGGTGTTGATATCCGGACAGGTGTTGAATTTGGTAAGGATATCACTTTGAAAAGCCTTGAAAAAGACGGATACAATGCCTTGTTTATGGCAACCGGTCTCCACGGTTCCCGTGGATTGGGTGTCAAGGGTGAAGATATGGACGGTATCCTGAAATGTACGAATTTCCTTAGAGATGCTGCTCTTGGTAAAGCCAAAAAACTTTCCGGCAAGGTCATGGTTATCGGCGGTGGAAATGTGGCGGTTGACGTGGCGCTTACGGCCAAAAGGCTTGGCGCTGATGATGTCACCATGGTCTGCCTTGAAAAAAGGGATGAAATGCCGGCCTGGGATTATGAAATTGAGGAAGCATTGGAAGAAGGCGTTAAAATAGTTAACAGTTTAGGTCCTTTGAGATTCCTTGGTGATAATGGCAAGGCAAATGAAGTTGAATTCCAGGAATGTACCTCTGTATTTGATGAAAACGGACGGTTCAGTCCCCAGTATGACGATTGCAGGCTGACTTCGTATGAAGCAGACACGATTATAGTGGCTATCGGTCAGATGGGGGAACTTGATTATGCAGACAAGGAAGGAATTGCATTAACCCCGCCCGGTGGTTTTGAAGCAGATCCCATGACTTTGCAGACACCCATTGACTGGGTATTTGCCGGAGGTGATGCATTTTATGGACCCAAATCGGTTGTGGATGCGGTTGCCAGTGGTAAAGAGGCTGCTGAGAGTATGCACAGGTTTATTAATGGTGAAGACCTGGCTAAAGGACGTGAAAAAACCTGGGATTTTGAAAAACCGGATATACTCGATGTTCCAAAGCTTGAACGGGTAAAACCATCTACCATCAGCTTAGACGAAAGAGAGGGCAATTTTAAGGAAATCACCCTGGCCCTTGCAAAGGAAGCTATTGACAAAGAAGCGGCTCGTTGCCTTTCCTGCGGAATCTGTTCGGAATGTTACCAGTGTGTGGATGTCTGTCTTGCCGGCGCCATCAATCATGAGGAGCAGGAAAAGATAAGAGACCTGAATGTGGGATCAGTCATATTGACGACCGGTGCCACAACCTATGATCCGTCAGGCCTCGATGATATCTATATGTACAAGAGATCACAAAATGTTATGACATCTCTTGAATTTGAAAGAATTTTAAGTGCCGGTGGTCCGACCCTGGGGCATCTTGTCAGACCTTCCGATGAAAAAGAACCTGAAAAAATTGCCTGGCTCCAATGTATCGGTTCAAGGGATACCAATAAGTGTGGTAATGGTTATTGTTCATCAGTCTGCTGCATGTATGCCATCAAGGATGCCATGATTGCAAAAGAGCATTCGGAAGCTGAACTGGATGCGGCTATATTTAATATGGACATGCGGTCCTTTGGTAAGGATTATGAAAAATATTATAACCGGGCTGCAGATCAGGATGGGGTCAGGTTTGTAAAATCAAGAATCCACTCTGTGGTCGAAGAACCCGGAACAGATAATCTTATTCTTAATTATGCCGATGAAGAAGGTAAGATGCACAAGGAAATTTTTGACATGGTCATTCTTTCCGTGGGCCTTGAGATCCCGAAAGAGAGTGTGGATCTTGCCAGGCGGATTGATATTGATCTGGATAAGTATAATTTTGTCAAAACTCAGACCTTTAATCCATTACAGACATCCCGGCCAGGGGTGTATGTATCGGGTTCTTTCCAGGGGCCCAAGGATATTCCTTCTTCTGTGACAGAAGCAAGTGGTTCTGCTGCTGCTGCCGGAATGAAGCTGGCCCCGGCTCGTCATACCTGTACAAAAACGGTTGTCATGCCGGAAGAAAGAGATGTCTTAGGTGAAGAACCGAGAATCGGTGTATTTATCTGTAAATGCGGTATTAATATTGCCGGCGTGATTGATGTTGAGGATGTTGAAAATTATACCAAAACCCTTCCTAATGTTGTCTATACCGGTGAAAATCTTTTTACCTGTTCCCAGGACACACAGGTCAGCATTAAAGAGCTCATTGAGGAGCATCAACTTAACCGTGTTGTGGTAGCATCCTGTACGCCGAAAACCCATGAAGGCATATTCATGGATACATTAGAAGAGGCCGGTTTAAATAAATACCTCTTTGAAATGGCAAATATCAGAAATCAGGATTCCTGGATGCATTTTCATGAACCCCAAAAGGCTACTGAAAAGGCCAAGGATCTGGTTCGAATGGCTGTGGCAAGGGTTGCAACCTTAGGGCCTCTGCACGACAAACGGATTTCAGTGATTGACAAGGCCCTTGTCATTGGTGGCGGTATTGCAGGCATGAATGCTGCCAAGGTATTGGCTGAGCAAGGCTATGAGGTTACCCTGGTTGAAAAACAAAGCGTTCTTGGCGGCCTTGGAAACAAGCTGCATCATACCATTGAAGGAGATGATATAAGGGCCTATGTGAAAGATCTTGTTGAAGCGGTTGAACACCATGACAAGATAGAGATCCTTAAGCAGGCGCTGATTGTTGGGTTTGGAGGCTATAAAGGCAATTTTGAGACCACTGTCCTTGTGGGTCCGTCAATGGAAGAAAGAAAAATTGACCATGGTGCCATGATTGTGGCCACAGGAGCCACTGAATACCAGCCCACAGAATTTCTCTATAATGAAAGCGATGCCGTTGTTACCCAGATTGAACTCACCGACATGATTGAGGAAAACAAGGCAAAAGATCTTGATCGTGTCATTATGATTCAATGCGTGGGATCAAGAAATGAAGACAATCCGAACTGTTCACGGATCTGCTGCCAGAGTGCTGTTAAGAATGCTATTGCTTTAAAAGAGCAGAATGCAGATACGGATGTGTTTATTCTTTACAGGGATATGAGAATGTATTCCATGCTTGAAGAGTATTACACAAAAGCAAGAAATCTTGGCGTAATCTTTTCACGTTTTGATCCGGAAAATCAGCCTGAAGTAGCCAGTAGCGAAAATGGAAAAATGGCAGTCACTTTTACTGATCATGTCCTGGGCCAGAAAATAGAAGCAAGTGCAGATCTTGTTGTACTCAGTGCAGGTGTCAAGGCAGCGGATACGGAAGAACTGTCAACTATTATTAAAACCGGCAGAAATGCTGAAGGGTTTTTTATGGAAGCCCATGTGAAGCTGAGACCGGTTGAAGCGGTTACTGAAGGTATTTTTATCTGCGGTACTGCACACGGTCCAAAGTTGATTTCTGAAACCATTACACAGGCAATGGCTGCCGCATCAAGGGCAACGACATTCCTTTCCCAGGAATACCTGACCCTGTCTGCAGTGACAGCCGAAGTTATACAGGAAAATTGTGCATCCTGCCTGGTATGTGTCAGATCCTGTCCGTATGATGTGCCGGTCATGAATGAAATGGGTGTCAGTTATATTGACCCGGCCCTTTGTCAGGGATGTGGTGTGTGTGCTGCCGAATGTCCTGCTAAAACAATAAAATTTAACTGGTATGAAGATAATCAGTTGCTCAGCAAGGTGGAGTCTTTGCTGGAGGGGGTATAATATGAAAAATGATTTTCAGCCTGTGATTTTGGCATTTTGCTGTAATTTCTGAGGGTATTCAGCTGCGGACCTGGCAGGTTCCATGAGATTGAAGATCCCTTCAAATTTTAGAATAGTTCGTGTCCCCTGTACCGGGAAGGTAGATATTATCCATATTTTACGAGCCTTTGAGAAAGGGGCTGACGGCGTATATGTGGTCGGTTGTATGGAGGGAGACTGCCATTTCAACGAGGGAAATTTTAGAGCTAGAAAGCGGGTTGAACAGGCGGCCCGAATCCTTGATAAGGTCGGCGTGGGAGGAGAACGTGTTAAAATGTTCAACCTTTCATCCGGTGAAGGTCCTTTGTTTGCTCAGTATTCCATTGAAATGGATAATAAGATAAAAGAACTTGGCCCCTCTCCTATCAGGGTGGCAAAACAGAACAAAAAAGATGCAGCTTAAGAGATAAAATATAATTAACAGCTTAATATGAGGTTGGCTTATGATAATAGCAGAAAAAAAACCCATTGAAGAGATCATTGATGAAGTAAAAGATTTTAGCAGAATCCTGATACTCGGGTGTAACGAGTGTGTGACGGTTTGTGAAGCAGGCGGCAAAAAAGAAGTAGAAATACTGGCATCTGCTTTAAGAATGTATTTCATCAATAAAGGCAATGAAAAAAAGGTTGATGAAAGGACTCTGGAGCGCCAGTGTGACCATGAATACCTGGAAGAACTGCGAAGCAACATTGATGATTATGATGCCATTGTTTCTCTTGCCTGTGGCGTGGGTGTGCAGTTTGCTGCGGAAAAGTATCTGACCACACCCTTAATTCCCGGGGTGAACACAGTTTGTCTGGGTGCCAATGAAGACAGAGGACTCTGGACGGAAAGATGTCAGGCCTGTGGTTCGTGCGTGCTTGCCAGGACCGGCGGAATCTGCCCGGTTTCAAGGTGTGCCAAAAGAGTACTCAATGGTCCATGCGGCGGTTCAACAAACGGTAAATGTGAGATCAGCAAAGATGTTGACTGTGCCTGGCAGCTTATTTTAGACCGGTTAAAAGCATTGGATAAAATGGATGATTATGAGAAAATTGCACCGATTAAGGACTGGTCAACAGACAGAGCAGGCGGCCCAAGGACTGTAACCAGGGAGGATGTGAAGATATGAGTGATTTAAATACAGCAAGCAATCTGGAAAAAGTGTTAAAGGCAGGACACATCGGCGTCACTTCCGAATGCGGTCCCCCAAGGGGAAGCGATGCTGAAGAGGTCAAAAAGAAGGGAATGTTGATTAAAGATCATGTGGATGCCATCAATGTTACGGATAACCAGACTGCCATGACAAGGATGTCTTCTCTTGCCGCATGTGTGCATCTCAAACTCATGGGTATTGAACCGGTTCTGCAGATGGTAACAAGGGACAGAAACAGGGTTGCCCTCCAGAGTGACATCCTGGGTGCCGCCTCTTTTGATATTCCGAATATGCTTTGTCTTTCCGGCGACCATCAGAGTTTTGGTGACTGCGCCCAGGGACAGAACGTTCATGACCTTGACTCCATGCAATTGATCCAGACTGTCCGCCACATGCGCGATGAAGGAAAATTTTTAGGAGGAGACGATATTAAAAGTCCGCCAAAAATATTTGTGGGTGCTGCGGCCAATCCTTTTGCCGATCCCTTTGAAATCAGGGTGCCGCGTCTGGCTAAAAAGATTGCCTGTGGTGCTGAATTTATCCAGACCCAGTGCATTTATAATATCGATAAGTTTAAAGAGTGGATCAGAAGAGCCGCAGACAGGGGACTGACTGAAAAAACTTTTATCATGGCCGGTATGACCCCCATGAAATCCGTGGGTATGGCTAAATACATGAAAAACAGGGTGCCGGGAATGGATGTACCAGATGAGATTATCGCCCGCCTGGCAGGTGCTGGAAAAGGCAAACAGGCCCAGGAGGGGATCGATATCTGTGTGGAACATATCCAGGAACTCAAGGAAATAAAAGGGGTTTCAGGATTTCACATCATGGCCATCGAGTGGGAAGAAAAAGTTCCTGAAATTGTAGAAAGAGCCGGGCTTTATCCAAGACCTGAAGTATAGCCAAGACCCGTCAGAAGAGCTTTAAAGGATACAGGTTTAAAAGGAAAATTCCTTTACCTGTATCCTTTTTTGTATTATGACTATAGAAAAAACATTACGCTGAGGAGATAAAATGGCTGTAATCGTAAAGTATATCGTTGTCAGGAATGGAGAGGAAAAGATGACATTTGCGACAAAAAAAGAAGCAGACGCCTATGATAAAATGCTTGATATTGCCGACAATTTGTTTGAATTTCTGGAAAGCTCAAAAATCAAGCTCAATGAAAATCAACTTGAAGACATCTCCTTGTTGCTGGCAGAAAAACGGGATAAACTGATGCCCATTTTAAGAGGAATCAAGCCAAAGAAAAAACCCGCCAAAAAACCTGAACAAAAAGTGACTACGCCCAAAAGAACTAAAGCACAAAAAAAATAGTCAGCAATATTTTTTTGTAAAGTAAAAAATCTTTATGTTGAAGACAAAAATTATCTTTGATACCATACCATTTGTGCCCGTTAGAACGCTACTGAAATAAAAGGGGGTATAAGATGGTGAAAAATCTTATCATAGTGATTTTTTCAGCTTATATATTCACTGTGTTGTTTACCGG
>JAHOYS010000043.1 GCA_019038815.1 Desulfobacterales bacterium
AACTGGAAAAAATTTCCATATCTCACGAGTAAGTAGTCAAGACCTCCACAATCTATGTCACCACGCTGGGAGGCTAACTTGAGTAAAGTCGGATTGACCAGTAACTCTTCATACCGATCACTGTCTGAACTACTGGCATTCTCAGTATTGGATTTTGATTCTGTTTCAAGTTTTCCATTTTTGTAAATGGCGACATATCGAATACTATTTGATATTTTGAATATACTTTCAATCATAGAGCCTCCCTTAATTTATAATTTTTGTAATGCCTGCATTATATCATCAATGAGATCCTGAGAATCTTCAATACCAGCTGAATAGCGGACAAGCCCTTCCGGAATACCTGCCTGGGTGCGTTCTCTTGCTGTTAATTCAACATGGCTTGTTGTCGCAGGTGTGCCAACCACTGTTTCGACCTGGCCTAAATTTGCCGCCATATAAGCATATTGAAGGCTTGGTAAGAATCGTTTTATTGCTTCATAGCCGCCTTTCAGTGAAAAACTCAATACCCCGCCAAAGCCTCTCATCTGTTTTTTTGCAACTTCATGACCGGTGTTACTTGATAATCCCGGGTAAAACACACGATCTACTTGAGGTTGATTCTCAAGGAACCGGGCAATTTTTAGAGCATTCTTATTGTGCCGTTCCACTCTAAGGCCAAGCGTTTTTAGACTTCTCAGGAGCAAATGGGCATTTTGCGCAGATAGAGAAGCTCCTGTTATCTCACGATACTCAAAGATTTTTTTTATGATTTCATCACTGCCGCATACAAGGCCTCCTAAGACATCACTATGGCCATTTATAAATTTTGTTGCACTGTGAATAACAAGATCTGCCCCGAATTCAATCGGGTTTTGATTGACAGGTGTTCCAAAAGTATTATCGACTATAACAACGGCGTCCTTCTTATGAGCATATCTTGAGAGAAAATCAATATCAACTATTTTTAATGTTGGATTGGTTGGCGTCTCCAGGTACAGCAAATCGCATCCTTTATCAATTTCTTTTAGGATGCCATCAGTCTCCTCTGTCTCACAGACTGCACAATCAATTCCAAAGCGCGGTAATATTTTTGTAAAATGCAGGTAGGATGCACCATAGGTATCTTTTATTGAAACAGCTCTTTTGCTGGGATCTAATAGCGCAAAGAGCGTTCCATGAATGGCTGCCATTCCTGTTGAAAAAGCAGTTGCTCGCTTTGCTCCTTCCAGTCGGGCCATTTTGTTTTCAAAAAGATCCACGGTTGGATTAGTATTTCTGGAATAGATATTGCCGGGTTTCTCACCTAAGGCAACTGCCAGCATTGTATCAACATCTTTATAAGCAAAAGCTGCATTGTCATATATTGGAGGGACAACTGCTCCTGTGGCCGGGTCTGCTTTGCTGTGCAAATGGATTGATCGGGTTGAGGGGCCTGAATTATTACTCATTTTTTTCTCCTGTGTTAAAATAAAAAATAATATTTGAATGAGGCATAGCAGGTGACCTTAATGAATTGAAATCGTTTTCCGAACAGAATAACGATCTAAAGTTGATGCTTACAGACAAGAAATATTGTAAGCAGCCAAATCATGCAATTCTCAGCGTCAATATTACAACTGTGCAATATCGACCTTTATAAGTTGAGTATCAGATTTTTTCCCGTAAAGTTATTAAATCTGAAATTGGATCTCAACTTGCAGCGTCAGCCAGTTTTTGTATAACCCTGCTGATTTTGATTGTCAACCAAAACTCTTTCAGCAATATTCAATTATGTACTATCAAAGAGTTATGTCTTGAATTTTTCCAAAGCTCTTGCTAAGGAATTTGAAAGATTTTAATGTTGTTGTACCATATTAATAATTTTAGAAAAAGGAGTTCAAAAAATATGAAAGAGCAATCTAATTTTCAAGCGGCGCAGCTTCGTTATGCTGGTATTGCAACATTACTGAGAAGACCTTTAGTAAACAATCCATCAGGTGTTGATATTGCCCTGATTGGTGTGCCTTATGACGGTGCAACCGAAAACCGGCCGGGACCGCGACATGGCCCTCGGGAAATTCGCAATATGTCAAGCTTTACCCGTTCCATCCATCATGTGACGCGCGTGAATCCTTATGAACTTTGCAATGTTGCAGATTTAGGTGATGTAAATTTTTTGAATCCTTTTGACCTGCAACAATGCTTTGCCGATATTACTGATTTTTACCGCAAGATCTGTGCAGCCGGTGCAGCGCCCTTAAGTGTTGGTGGAGACCACTCTATCAGTCTCCCGATTTTACGCGCTGTTGCGGCTGACCAACCCGTAGGTATGGTGCATATAGATGCTCATACCGATATGAGTGATCATGAATTTGGGCACAAGTTTACCCATGGCACCCCATTCCGACGAGCAATGGAAGAAGGTCTCATTGATCCAAAAAGGACGATTCAAATTGGCATTCGGGGGGCACAGAATTCAGAGGAAAGCTGGCAAGCGTCTGAGAAAGCCGGCATCCGTGTTATTTACATGGAAGAGTTTACATCTTTGGGGGTTGAAGCCGTTCTTGAAGAGGCAAGGCTTGTGGCAGGTCAGGGTCCTGTTTATGTTTCCTTTGATATCGATAGTATTGACCCGGCCTTTGCGCCCGGCACAGGAACACCGGAAATAGGCGGCTTGACGACTATCCAGGCACAGGCACTAATACGAGGACTTGCAGGCCTTAATTTGATCGGCGGAGATGTGGTTGAAGTATCACCGCCCTTTGACCCCACTGGCAACACTGCTCTTGTTGGTGCCACAATGCTGTATGAGATTGCGTGTATTCTGGCGGATGCTGTCGCCCGGGAAAAAAGTTTGAAAAAGAACATTTGACAAAAAAGGTCAATCGGAATTGCCAAGCAGTACAATTTTTGAAAATTCTCAGCCGGGCAACGCCCGGCTGAGCTTTTACCTGCTTGACTTTCTTTGTTTCGAAGACTATTTTTATGAAAATTTAACAAAAGGCTGTGAAGACAATAAATATGAAACCAAAGATAATTACAATTGTTGGAAAATCCAACTCCGGAAAGACCACTTTTCTTGAAAAACTGATTTTTCTTCTGACGGACAGAGGATATAAAATAGGATCTGTAAAGCATGCCCATGACGGGTTTGAAATGGACAAAGAAGGGAAAGACAGCTGGCGTCACAGAAAAGCGGGTGCCAGAGCCTCTCTTGTTATTACTCAAAATGAAGCCGCAGTAGTTAAAGATGACAAGACAGGCTATATTGAAAAAATGAGATCTTATCTTTTTGACATGGATCTTATTTTAGCAGAAGGATTTAAAAAGCAAAACCTGTTGAAAATAGAAGTTTTCAGGACAGGAAGCGTACACAAAGAGCCTCTTTGTATGGAGGATGAAAATCTGATCGCCTTTGTTACAGATTCAGATTATAAACCGGAAGTACCTCTGTTTGGGCTGGAAGATATCAATCAGACAGCTGACTTTATTGAATCAAATTTTTTAAAAAGTTAACAGCATGCAAAAGATGAATATAAGACAAAGCATAAAGTGCCTGGCATATGGCTGTATTCTTGTCATAATCTTTTTTTGTTCCTTTTGTATGGCAGGCCAGAATCAACCTAAAGGGTATCATTGTGTTACCCGGTTTGAAAATGGGACTATAAACTGGAGCACCGGAAAGATCTCTGCAATTGGCAAGGCATCTCCTGAAGACAACAGGGAAACCTCCCATGAATCGGTTCCAGGATCAGCAAGGGCAGATGCAAACAGACAGATCATAGATATTTTAAAACAAATAAAAATTAATAATATTTTGAGCGTGGGTGAATATGCTTCCAAAAACGATGTCATTTTGGCGGGCATGGAGAAAACAGTAAGAGATGCAATCATTTCAAAACAGTATTACACCTCCGCTCTTTCTGTGGAAATAACGATCGAAATCAGTATGTTAGGAGGTTTTTTACAATTGGTATTGCCGGAAGAAATTCGTCAGATACCAAAGATCAATCCCGATGTACTCAAGAAAAATATTAAAACAACGGAAGGAAAATTCTACACGGGTTTGATCATTGATGCAAGAGGGCTTGGAGTTGAACCCGTACTTAATCCTCTGGTTATCAGTGAACAGGGCCATAACGTATATTCTTCCGTTTTTATCAGCAGAGAATTTGCGGTTCAAAATGGTGTCAGCAAATATCTTTGCAGTATGGATCAGGCATTAAAGGACAAGAGAGTTGGCAATAATCCCATGGTTTTCAAGGGGCTTCGCAAAGAGGGAAAACCCAATACCGCCATTGTTATCAGCATGTCGGATTACCACCTGCTGGAAAAAGCAACAGAACGCCATACCTTTTTGAAAGAATGCAGGGTGATTATTGTGCAGGATTAATAAGAGCATTATCAATTAATCTTGTTTTTCCTACTTTCACAGCTATTGCCAGCAGGACATGATTTTCTATGCTGTCAATATTTTCAAGGGTTTTGGGATTACAAAAGGAAATATATTCTATATTTGTTTCAGGAAATGTACAAATAAACGCTTCTATCCTGTTTTTGACAGCCGCAGGATTTTTTTCTCCCCCGGCAATCAATTCTTTGGCAAGATTCAATGATTTGGAAAGACTTAAGGCGGATGTCCTTTGAACCTTGGAAAGATAGGCGTTCCTTGAACTCATTGCAAGACCGTCTTTTTCCCGGATGATATCTCCTGCCATGATTTTGATGTCAAAATCCAGATCCAGCGTAAGCTGTTTAATAATCTGAAGCTGCTGATAATCTTTTTGTCCAAATATGGCAATATCAGGCATAACAATATTAAACAATTTGGTGACCACGGTTGCAACACCTGCAAAATGAACAGGTCTGAATTTGCCGCATAAAAATTTTGGAAGATCCTGGAGTTTAATTTGGGTTTGAAAGTTTTCAGGATAGATATTCTTCTTGTCGGGTAAAAAGACTGCGGTTACACCGGCTTTTTCAGCAAGGGCAAGATCATTTTCAATATTTGAAGGATAAGAATTTAAATCCTCATTGGGTCCAAATTGAGCAGGGTTTACAAAGAGACTGACCACAAGCTCATCACATAAGGGTTTTCCTTTTTCCATCAGGGAAATGTGTCCCTGGTGAAAATATCCCATGGTAGGTACAAGACAAATAGTTTTTGAGTCTTTTTTCTTTTTTTTTGACCATTCCCGCATGTCTGATTTTGTTTTTAATATGTCCACTATTTTTCCAGCCCCTCTTTTAAGGATATATTCGTCGTTTCATAAACAGATTTTACAGTGAAAATATTTGAGATCATAAATGTTGACTTATAAATATTTTAAAGATAATGAAGATTGTACTATATCGGCCATAAAATGCAATATAATTAAAGGATTTGTCATGGAAGCGTATGTCCCGACCAGAGAAGATGCATTCAAACTATTAAAAAAATATAATAAAAAAGAAGGGTTGATCCGGCATGCCCTTGCCGTTGAAGCCGTGATGGGCCACTTTGCCCGTCGTTTCAATGAAGATGGAGAAAAATGGCGGATCATAGGTCTGGTGCATGATCTTGATTATGAGATGTTTCCAGAAGAGCATTGCCACAAGTGTATCGAGTTGTTCAAAGAACACAACTGGCCTGAAGATTATATTCGGGCGGTTATCAGTCACGGCTTTGGGATTTGTACGGATGTGAAACCTGAAACCAATCTTGAGAAAACACTCTATGCCATTGATGAACTTACAGGCCTTGTAGCAAGTTCTGCCCTGGTCAGACCGTCAAAAAGCATTCTTGATCTCAAGGCAAAATCCGTGAAAAAGAAATTTAAAGATAAACGCTTTGCCGCAGGAGTTGACAGAAAGGTGATCCAGCAGGGAGCCGAAATGCTTGATATGGATCTTTCCGAGCTCATTACACAGGTAATTTCAGGAATGCGGCCCGTAGCAGAAAAGATCGGATTAAAAGGGAACTTATAAATTCAGTTATCCGGTCTTTTATCTAATGGCAGTTCTTACTTCAATACCTTTTTTGGCAAGATGGTTTTTTACATTCTGAATCGGCACTTCTTTCCTGTGAAATATACCGGCGGCCAGGGCTGCTTCCGCAGAGGTTTTTTCAAACACCCGGGCAAAATGATCTTCACAGCCAGCCCCGCTTGAAGCAATCACCGGGATGGAAACAGCATCTTTTACTGCATTGATTAATTCAAGGTCAAATCCCGAGTTTGTTCCGTCTTTATCAATACAATTGAGAAGAATTTCTCCGGCACCAAGATCTTCACAGGCTTTTGCCAGTGCAACCGCATCCAGATCTCTTGTCAGTCTGCCGCCCTGGACCGTACACTGATACCAGCAGTAAGCTTCATTGTCGGGCCCGGGAAATTGAGTTCTGATTACGTGGTGTTTTTTTGCATCGTCCGGGGAATTTACATAGACCCTCTTGGGGTCAACCGAAATCACAACGGCCTGGTTTCCATATACGTTAGAGATTTGTTCAATGGAACTTTTTCCGGATTTTTTCCCTGTTTTTAAATATTGTTCAGCAATATAGACGGCATCGCTGCCAATGGATATTTTATCAGCACCTGACCTGAAATATTGGGAGGCCACATCAAGTGCCGTATATGTTTTACCGTTGCTGTCAGTATAATCCCTGATTCCGCCGCCAATGGTCAGTGGCACAAAAACGTTTTTACTGGTTTTTTCAAGAACATCTATCATGGGCATATCTTTTAAAGGGAAATCCCTGAATCCTGTGATATTTAAAAATGTGATCTCATCGGCACCTTCTTCATAGTATCGTTTGGCAAGTTCCACAGGTTTGCCCAGATTCCTGACATTCCCTTCTTGTCTTACATCATACTGGTCTCCCTTGGTAACCACAAGGTCACCTTCATCATTGGTCCTGACATCCAGGCAGGCTATAATTCTTTTTGAAAGTCCCCTTCCTTTGATATCGATATTTTTTTGAGATCTCAGATTCTTTTGATAAATAAAATTTTCAAGCAGTTTGATTCCGCTGTTCCCGCTTTTTTCCGGGTGAAACTGGGTGCCGATGATATTGCCTTTCTGAACACTGCTCACAAACTCATAATCATAATTTGTGGTGGTTAAAACAACAGACTCATCCTCAGGAACAATATGATAGGAGTGGACAAAATAAAATTTTGTATCCGGCTTTACATTCTTAAAGACCGGGGAGTCCTTTTTCAGATTCACCCCGTTCCATCCAATATGCGGGACAGCAAGGCTGGTTTTGAATCGTTTGACCATGCCCTTGAATATACATAAGCTTTCATTGCCTGAAAAAGCTTCTTCGCTTCCCTCAAAAAGAGCCTGCATGCCCAGGCAGATACCGAAGAAAGGCCGGTCGGCATTCAGGTATTCTCGCAATGGGTGAATATATTTTTTTTCGTTGAGAATCCGGATCATGCTTTCATAATTGCCAACACCGGGAAACAAGAGCTTTTCAGCATCCAGGATATCAGAAGGCCTGGTAACCGGTTTGATTGTTCCGCCCAGTTTTTCAATGGCATTGACCACGCTTCGAACGTTGCCTGCCCCATAATCAAGCAAGGTAATCATAATGTTTCTCTATCCTTCAAACCCAGGGATTTGCTGAAAATTTTCTTTGAGTTCACCCGTAATTTCAAGCGGTTTTCCATTAAGGCCTGCAATCACAAAGGTGATGTCGGCATCCACACAAACAGCACCTGTTTTGTTGTTGATAATCTGCTGTTTTATGACGGCACTCTTATTTCCTATTTTCCCAAGGCCTGATTTGACAACGATAACATCGTTGACCCTGACAGGGCTTTTATAAGATATGTTAATATTAACAACAAAGAATCGAAAACCTTTAGTCATAAACCCTTCAAGGTTTATATGGTCTTCAAAAAGCTGCCATCTTCCTTCTTCTAGAAATTCAAGATACCGGGCATTGTTTACATGCTGGTACAGGTCGGTATGATATCCTCTGATTTTGATTTCAGGTTCCATTTTCTACTCCCGTGGATTTATCTGATCAATAAACTTGCATTTTCAATACATGCCATATCGTGTTGAAATTCTTTTATCAGTGTCTGTATCATGGAGCCTTCTATCTTTTTTACTCCAATGATTTTGCAGATTTTATCATTCAAATCGGTTTTTAGAAAGATATTTATCCTGCTCGTTTTGGTCATCATGGACAGTGCTGTTCCTCCGTTGCCTTTATACTCCTTTTCAAGGATGCTGAATGCCCGGTTAAAACTGTGATAATTAAAGTATTCAATAAATGCGTCGGATCCGATGCCGTCGGTACATTCTGCCAACACAACCAGTCTGCCCCTGTCTTTTACAAACATGGCCGCGTTATTGATAGCTTTATGGGCCTGGATAAAATTAATGTCTTTTGGAAATCCGCCGCAGGATGCAATGACAAGTTCATACTGCTTGTCAGTCCTGGTTTTATAAAAGGAGTCAAGGGTTTTTCCAGCCGTTAAAAAGTCGTTGTAGGTTTTTCCAGCAATGAGTTGGCGCGCCTGTCCTTTTGAGTCAAGAATCCCGTGGATGGAAACCCTTTGAATTTTAATAAAATCATCAACCTGCTTTAAATCCTGGGCCAGCGGATTG
Source organism: Desulfobacterales bacterium (assembly GCA_019038815.1). GTDB lineage: Bacteria > Desulfobacterota > Desulfobacteria > Desulfobacterales > Desulfobacteraceae > Desulfobacula. The sequence goes on from JAHOYS010000043.1 coordinate 8,566, forward strand.
TTTTCAAGGTTTCCGGGCCGGCATCCAACATTTAGTTTTTTTAAGTTTTTATCCAAAAAAAGCCCGTGGTTCTGATAGATATCCGGTTTGTATCCCAGTCCGGGGAACAAGAGTTTTCTGCCGCCGCCGTATCCTGCAAAATAGTGATGGGATACGGCACCAAAAGTAATGATCAGATCACTTTTAAGAAGATCTTTTCGAATATGAACCTCTGTGCCTCTTTTGGTTTTGCCAAGATATGTGAAAAGGCTTTTATTGTTACTATCATGGTGAACAAACCTGTATTTTTGATATATATTTCCATAGATATTCAGGCATTCTTCATCACTTTGTCTTGCATGGGTGCCATAGGCAATAAAAAATGTAACCTGCCGGTTTTCTATCCCTTTTTGGTGGAGGATATCCAAAATCCAGGGCAGATAGGTTTTATAACCGCAAAGCCTTGTTTTATCAGCCACCACGATTGAAATGGCATGGCAGTTTGATAAATCTTCAGGCAAAGCCTTTGAAAAATCGGCTGCAAATTTTTTTTTGTCGATAAAAGATACGGGTTCCCGGATGCTTAAACTATCTGTTTTATCCGGCAGTTCAATGTCACAGAAAGCCTTTCCATATTTAAACTTGGTTTTTTTCATATCCTCTAAAAATCAATACTGCCCGGAGTTCTTGGGAAAGGTATAACATCCCTTATATTACTGATTCCGGTAATCATCATTAAAAATCTTTCAAACCCCAGGCCAAACCCTGAATGGGGTGCCGAGCCGAATTTCCTGGAATCCAGATACCACCAGTAGTCTTCCTTGGGCAGCTTCATCTCATCCATCCTTTTTTCCAGCTCTAAAAGCCTTTCTTCCCTCTGGCTGCCGCCAATGAGTTCCCCTATTCCGGGAACAAGCAGGTCTACGGCTGCAACAGTTTCTCCATCATCATTCATCCGCATATAAAAAGGTTTGATTCCCTTTGGATAATCTGTAAGAAAAACCGGTTTTTCAAAATAAACTTCTGCCAGATACCGTTCATGCTCAGATTGCAGATCAGTTCCATATTCAACTTTAAAGTCAAATTTCTTTTTGGATTTCAGCAGTATATCAATGGCTTCAGTATAAGAAATTCTCCCGAATTCAGAGTTTAAAATGGTGTCAATGCGCTTTGACAGTGATTTGTCTACAAATTTAATGAAAAGGTCCATGTCTTCTTTGCATTCATTCATGGCATGCTCAGTGAGATATTTAACAAGCTGTTCACCATGATCCATGTTTTCCTTTAAGTCGCAGAATGCCATTTCCGGTTCCAGCATCCAGAACTCTGCCACATGCCGGCTGGTATTGGAATTTTCCGCCCTGAAAGTCGGGCCAAAAGTGTAAACATCTCCTAAGGCCAGGGCAAACATCTCAGCAGGCAGCTGGCCTGAAACCGTCAGGTTTGATTCCCGGCCAAAGAAATTCTCCTTCCCCGGCTCAGGGCTGGTTACCCTGAACATTTCACCAGCACCTTCACAGTCAGCCCCTGTGATCAAAGGAGTGGTCAGATACCTGAAGCCCTTTTCCTTGTAAAATTTATGAACGGCAAACATCATTTCGGATCTGATTCGAAAGGCAGCCCCATACTTGTTTGTCCGGGGCCTTAAATGGGCAATGGTTCTTAAAAATTCATCCGAGTGTCTCTTTTTTTGAAGGGGGTAGGATTCCGGGGCAATATTTATAATTTCAATATCCGATGCCTGGATTTCCCATTTTTGTCCTTTTCCCGGAGATTCTACAAGCTGTCCTGCAACAGTTACAGAAGTGCCCGTGGTAATTTTTTCTATATCCGGGTAATTTTCAAGATCATTATTTGCAATTACCTGGATACTCTTCAGGCATGACCCGTCGTTTATATCCATGAAAGAGAATTCTTTTGAATCCCGTTTGGTTCTGACCCAGCCTTTGATAAGGGCTTTTCCCGGTGTTTTATCAAGCTTGAGCAACATATTGATTTTTGTTCTTTTCATTGCTTTATCCTGCAAAAAATAATATATTAAAAAATTTGATTATACCTACATACATAAAGATTAATTTTTAAAATTCACTATCATGCATAAACAAAATTATCAAGATATCCTTGCACTGGTTCAGACACCGACACGATACGCGGGCAATGAGATCAATACCGTGAAAAAAGATCTGGCACAGGTGGATCTTACATTTGCCCTGGTATTTCCGGATCTTTATGAAATCGGAACCTCTCACTTTGGACTGCAGATTCTTTATTCCATTTTAAACAGTCATGAAAATATTGCAGCAGAACGTTTTTTTTCGCCTGCTCCGGATATGGAAGCCTTAATGCGGGGAAAAAAGATTCCCTGCCTTTCCATGGAGTCTCAAAAAGATCTGAAAAGCTTTGATATCATCGGAATCAGCCTTCTTTACGAACTGAACTTCACCAATATTCTCACCCTGTTGAGCCTGTCAAAAATTCCTTTTTATTCTAAAGAAAGAGATGATTTGTTCCCCCTTATTATTGGCGGTGGACCGTGCGCTTTTAATCCTGAACCTCTGGCTGATTTTTTTGATGCCTTTGTGATCGGGGACGGTGAAGAGGCAGCTGTTCAAATCTCAAATCAGGTTATTGAGTTTAAAAAACAAGGAGATGGTCAAAAGAAAACCTTACTCAAGCTCTTGTCAAAGATAGACGGGGTATATATCCCTTCGTTTTTTGAACCGGCATATGATAAATATGGTATCCAGACCGTTACTCCCATATTCGAAGACTGCCGGAAAGTTAAAAGGGCGTTCCTGCCGAGCCTTACAAAAGAAAATTTCCCCAAATCTCCGATTATTCCCTTTGCCAAACCGGTTCATGACCGGTTGAGACTTGAAATCGCCAGGGGATGTTCCAGAGGATGCAGGTTCTGCCAGGCAGGCATGATATACCGCCCGGTCAGGGAAAGATCATTGGATGACTTGATAGAGATCGCAGGAGAATCTTTAAAAACAACCGGATATTCTGATGTTTCCCTGTTATCGTTAAGTACTGGTGATTATTCAAATTTACCCCAATTGGTAACCCGGCTTCTTGATTTGGGCCAGGGGCACTGCAATGCCATTTCTCTTCCATCCATAAGGGCGGAAAAACTCACTCCCCAATTGATGGAAATTATCAAAAAGGTCAGGAAAACCGGATTTACCATCGCCCCGGAAGCAGGTTCCCAGCGTTTGAGAGATATCATTAATAAAAATCTTACCCAGGAAAGCATTGCTTCAACAGTTGAAAATGCACTGAATCTCGGCTGGAAGAATATCAAGCTCTATTTCATGATGGGGCTTCCTTTTGAAACAGCAGAAGACATAGAGGCCATCTGCAGTCTTTCAAAACGACTGGCATCCTCTTTTGCCAAGGGAAAAAAAGCCATCAATGTCAGTGCAACCACTTTTATTCCCAAAGCCCATACACCTTTTCAAAGATGTGCACAAATCTCTTTGGATGAAACAAAAGAAAAATTGCAATACCTGAAAGACAATTTAAGGCATAAAAAAGTGAAGCTCAAATGGCAAAGTCCTGAAATGAGTTTGGTTGAAGGGGTTTGGGCAAGAGGTGACAGGAAATTATCGCAGCTTTTAGTAAAGGCTTTTGAAAAAGGATGCCGCCTGGACGGCTGGAGCGATAAATTTAATTTTTCTTTATGGCAAAAGGCTTTTGAAGAAACAGGGATTGATCCTTTGTTTTATACTACGCGTCAACGGGGTGATGAAGAAACTCTTCCCTGGGACCATATCGATTCAGGCGTTTTGCCCAAATTTTTAAAAGAAGAATTTCAAAAAGCCAGGGAAAAGTCCCTCACCCTTGACTGCAGGGACAGCGACTGCACAGGATGTGGTGTGTGTGATTTTAAAAAGATAAAGCCGGTGCTGCACGACATCTTTACAGATACGCCAGAAACAGATTCGGAAAAAGATAATGCCCGGAAAAAATTGCCTGATGAGGCTTTTAAGAAATTTGAAATTACGTTTTCAAAACTTGGAACAGCAAGATTTTTCGGGCATCTTGAACTTGCCACCATTGTCCAGAGGGCTGTGAAAAGAGCCGGTCTGAGGGTTAAATATTCACAAGGTTTTAATCCTTCCATGAGGCTTTCCTTTGACAATGCTCTGCCCGTTGGAATGGAAAGTGAAGAAGAAACAGCTTTTATCTACCTTGAAAAAGATCTGGCACCCAAAGTAATTGTTGATCTGTTAAACAAAACCCTTCCCGAAGGCCTTTGTATCACGGGGTGCAAACCTTTCAACAAGTTTGTTAAAAGAAGCGATCAAGCTTCTCATTATATCATGGAATTTGCTGATGTTTGTCTTGGACAGGAAAAAGTGGATCAATTTTTGAATTTATCAGAATTTATTGTTGAAGATTTGAGCAAAAAAGGGAAAATAAGAAAGACGGATTTGCGGAAATCTGTTGAGAAAATATCTTTTATAGATTTACAAACCATTGAAATGGTTTTAAAAAAATATAATGAAAGAACCATAAGACCCACAGAAATACTGACAAAATATTTCAAACTGGATGAAAATGTCATAAAGATGGCAAGGATAAAAAAGAAACAAGGATAACCCCATGTTAAAAGAGCTTGTTGTAAATGCCGCCCCCCATGAAACACGAGTGGCGCTTCTTGAAAACGGTACCATTGTAGAAGTTTTTATAGAAAGGGAAGATGAAACATCCATTGCCGGGAATATTTATAAAGGCCGGGTGCAACGGGTTCTTCCGGGAATGCAGGCCGCCTTTGTTGATATCGGGTTTGATCAGGCCGCCTTTATCTATGTGGACGATGTTCTGGATACCGCCAGTCATAAAATGTATCAGAAATTTGAGCAGGACAATGATGTGGACGCTGATATTGAATCCAATGATGAAGATAATGAACCAACAGGCATGACAGATAATTATACCTCCTGGAAAGCTTCTTTAAATCATGGGTGCAGTATTGAGGAATTACTCACAGAGGGTCAGGAAATTCTGGTACAGGTAGCAAAATCGTCTATTGGCACCAAGGGGCCGAGAATCACCACCCACATCTCTCTTGCAGGCCGGTATCTGGTATTAATGCCCACGGTTGATCATATCGGCATATCAAGGAGAATTGAAAATGATGCTGAAAGGATGCGTTTAAAAGATCTCTTATTATCTATCCGGAAAAATAAATTTGGATACATATTCAGAACACAGGCAGAGGGTATTGATGAAAATACCATCAAAAAAGAGCTCGATTTTTTAAGTAAAACCTGGGAAGACATTATGGCAAAGAGCAAGACTGCCTCTGCCACATCTCTTGTATATAAAGATCTTACAGCAACATTCAGGGCGGTCAGGGATCTTCTGGCCGATGAAGCTGATAAGCTGATTATCGATTCAAAGGAAGAATATGAAAATGTTCAGAATTTTTTAAAAAGGCTGATGCCGGATGTAAACTTATCTGTGGAGTTATATCAGGGAAGGGAGTCTATTTTTGATGCCTATAATATTGAAGGCGATGTAGCAAGAGCATTAAAGAAAAAAGTGTGGCTCAAATCCGGTGGATATATTGTGATTGAACAGACAGAGGCTCTTGTAGCCATAGATGTGAACACCGGCCGGTATGTGGGAAAGCATAATTTTGACGAAACCATCCTTAAAACCAACCTTGAGGCTGTCAAGGAGATTGCTTACCAGGTACGCCTTCGAAACATCGGCGGTATCATCATTATCGATTTTATTGATATGAAAAAAGAGCAGCACAAGGAAAAGGTCATGGCCCATATGAATGAAGCCATGAAAAAGGACAAGAGCCAGACCAATGTTCTGCCGTTAACCGAGCTTGGTCTTGTGCAGATGACAAGAAAAAGGATCAGGCGCAACCTGACCCGAACCCTTTGTAAATCCTGTTTTTATTGCAATGGCGACGGGCATCTTTTGTCGGGAAAATCCATCTGTCACAAAATTTACAGGGATCTTGTCAGTGAAGCAGGTGATATCATGGGTAACAGGTTTACGGTTAAAGTACATCCGGAAATTGCCCAACTACTCCATGGCAGGGAAAAGCACTTGATCTCGTCCCTTGAAAAACAATTTTTAAAACCCATTACCATATACCCTGAACCCCATTATCATATTGAGGAATACCATATCTTCGAATCCCTGGTAAAATAGCACAGAATTTTCAGCTTGCAGTCATTGGTACCTAAAATCCGCAATTTTTTCCGCAATTTTTGTTTTCAAATTTTCTGATCTATAGACAAAAATAAAAAAATGTTTTATAAGCAATTTTTATATGTCACCTCTTTTGAAAACAGTTCGCATTTGTAGTGGAGTCAGGTTGCTATGAAAAAGGCCAAAATATTAATTGCTGAAGACGATGATCTCAGCAGAAAAAATATGCTGGAATTGTTGTCTGAAAACGGTTATGAGGTTAAGGCTGTCAGTAATGGCCAGGAGGCAATGGAAGTTTTTCCTTATGACAAATTTGATCTGGTCATGACAGATCTGAAAATGCCTCACATTGATGGCCTGCAACTGCTTAAATTCATAAAAGAGATGAATCCCGAAAATATCGTTGTCATGATTACAGGCTATGCCACTGTGAAAAGCGCTGTTAAAGCCATGAAGTTAGGAGCTTTTGATTATATAACAAAACCCTTGAAGAAAGATATTGTCAAGATGGTTGTTGAAAGAGCCCTTTCCCATGCAAAACTCAAAGAGGAGAATATTGCCCTTCGTAATCATTTAGAAGAAAAGTATGACTTTGGCAAATTGACAGCTTACAGCGATAAGATGAAGGATGTTCTTGAAAAAATCAAAAAGGTGGCTTCATCAGACAGTACTGTTGCTATATATGGCGAAAGCGGAACCGGCAAGGAACTGGTGGCCCATGCGCTGTGTTTCAATAGCAGCAGGAAAGCCCGGCCGTTTGTTACGGTAAACTGCGGTGCAATTCCTGAAGAACTTCTTGAAAGCGAATTGTTTGGGCATGAAAAAGGCGCATTTACAGGAGCCGTACGGAGCAGGACAGGGCGGTTTGAATTAGCCCAGGGGGGAACAATCTTTCTCGATGAGATAGGTGACATGAGCCCTGCCTTGCAGGTAAAAGTGCTGAGGGCAATACAGGAAAGGCAGTGCGAGCGAATTGGAGGCATGAAGACCATAGATTTGGATATAAGGATTATTACTGCAACAAACATGGATCTGGAAAAAGCCGTGGCAGAAAAAAAATTCAGAGAGGATCTCTTTTATCGCATCAATGTAATACCCATTCATCTTCCGCCTCTTAGAGAAAGAAAGGCGGATATACCTGTCCTTATCAACCGTTTCCTAAGAACATTTAATAAATCAAAAGAAAAAAAAATTAAGGGTGTAGCGCTCGAAGCCATGGATTGCCTCGCGAAATATTCCTGGCCCGGCAATGTAAGAGAATTGCAAAATCTGATTGAAATGCTTGTTGTCATGAAAGGATCCGACAATATAGAGCTAAAGGATCTGCCCGATAAAATAAAACTGAATTCAGGAAAAATTGAAGGAATTATAAGTAATACTGAGATTTCGGACGATGGTCTGGCTCTGAGTGAAACAATCGGTCAGTTTGAAAAAGATTTGCTCCAAAAGGCCCTGCAGAAAGCGGGGGGGGTAAAAAGCAGAGCTGCAAAGTTATTGAACCTGAACAGAACAACCTTTGTAGAAAAATTGAAGCGATATAGCATCAGTTAAAAGGTCTCTATCTTTTATCCAGAACGTCTCTTGCTTTCTTCAGCATACCAGCTAATCGATATGGTTTGCCTATAAAACCGGCAGCACCGGCAGTAAGCGTCTCTTTTACCTTTCCACTGGCAGGATAACCAGTGGTAATAATCACCTTTATCTCGGGATTGATTCTAAAAAGCTCCTTAAAACACCTGTGACCATTCATGCCGGGCATCCCTACATCCAGAAGTACCAGATCAATCTGACTCATTTTTTTTTTATAAATCTCAATGGCCGCCTCTCCGCTTTCCGCCGTGATAGCCGTATAGCCATGTTGACTCAGCATATCACACACTAAATCAAGAATGGGCTTCTCATCATCCACTAAGAGAATAGTCTCATTGACCGTCAGATAATCATTGGTGTTGGTTTTCACTCCATTATCCTCCTCTTTTTTTTATTTCATTTTTCTACAGCTCGGCTTATCAGTTGTTTAGGTTTTTTTTAATTTGTTTTTTATTTCATCTCGCTCATACAAACATCCACGACAAAAGGTCCATCCTCCGTTTCAAATGGAATAACAATACTTTTACCACCCAGGACATGCTTGATTGAGTGACCTTTTCCTGAGACTACAGTAGGGATTGCAGCTAAGACAGTTAAGCCGAACGACTCCAGTTTTTTTCTGGCCACACCTGAAATTATATTTGTAAGCTCACCCACGGCATCCTCAATGTCACCATTGATTTCTTTAATCTCCTCCCCAAACATATTTGATACAATCTTCAATATTGCGTTCTCAGAAAAACTCAGGGCCATTGAGCCTGATAGTGTTCCTGTAAAACCTATGATGCCGGAAACATCACCCCGGGCCAAACCATCATTTTTAAGATAGGGTTTGCCAGGCTTTGGTGCAACAAAGGCCATTGTTTTCAATACACTAGTCGTTCCCTCTAAAAAGGGATTTATAAGTTTAACATCCATCCTCTTCTCCTTCAGGCCACACCCTTACAATTTCTCTATAATTTTTTTAATTTTTTCATTCAGAACTTCAGCAGTAAAAGGTTTTACAATATAATTACTGACACCCGCCTTAACCGCCACCACAACGTTTTCCTTAAGGCCTTCCGCCGTAACCATCAGAAACGGCAAACCGGAAAGGTCACTATCCGCCCTCACGGCCTTTAGAAGTTCAATGCCTGTCATATTGGGCATATTCCAGTCGGAAATAACAAAATCCACTTTTTCTGATTTCAGCACCTTCAAGGCATCTACACCATCCTCGGCCTCAACGATATTATTATACCCGGACTGTTTTAAGAGATTTTTAATGACCTTCCTCATTGTGGAAAAATCATCAACCAACAGTATTTTGATATTTTTATCAACGTCCATAATTATACTCCCATCGTTTTTTTACACTTCATATTTCACTCAATTCAAACAATCCTTCCGTGTCCAATATCAATCCTATATTACCATCTCCCAGGATAGCACCGCCGGAAATTCCTTTTTTATTTTTAAAACTTTCACCAAGGCTTTTGATAACGACTTCCTCTTCACCTAAAATCTCATCAACCAGCAGGCATTTGGAGTTGTTTTCACCTTCAACCACTACCACTATGGCTTCCCAGGGGTTTTTATGATCGGGCTCTATGCCAAAGATATTATACATCCTTATCAACGACAAAAGATTACCCATCACATTTATTGTTTCACCCGTACCGATTATAATGTTATAAGATTTTTTTTCGGGACGCAACAATTGTCTGATTGCAGTGAGAGGAATAATATATCTTTCACTACCCACCCTCACAATCATACCGTTAATAATGGCCATGGTAAGAGGAAAGCTGAGTGCAAAAGTGGAACCTTTATTCATAGTGCTGTCAATATCTATCTTCCCCCGCAGTTTTTCTACAGCCTGTTTTACTACATCCATTCCGACCCCACGACCGGAAATGTCGGTTATCGCCGCCGCAGTTGAAAAGCCGGGAAGAAAAATCAATTTATAAATATTCTGATCCGAGAGCTCGTGCGAACTGTCGACAAGTTTCTTTTTCACAGCCTTTTTCAGTATTCCGTCCTTGTCCAGCCCCTTTCCGTCATCCGATATTTCAATGACAACATTACCTCCTCTGTGAAAGGCCTTGAGCCGTATTATGCCCTTTTCAGGTTTGCCGGCCTTTAACCGCTCCTCCGAAGAATCGATACCATGATCTACGGCATTGCGTACCATATGTACAAGCGGATTATATATTTCTTCCACCATGTTTTTGTCTATTTCCGTATCCTCGCCTTCCGTGACAACACCAACCTTTTTTCCGGCATCTCTGGACAGATCCCTGACAAGACGGGACATCCTCTGAAATGTCTGCTTGATAGATACCATTCTTAAGCTGGTAGAGGTTCTTTGGAGTTCCGATATAATACTGCTCAGACGGGAGACATCTCTGCCCAATTTTCTGTCGGAATTTGATAGAACAAAGGAATTTTGCCTGATCATCGCCTGAGTAATGACCAGTTCCCCCACCATATCGATTAAATCATCCAGTTTCGTTATATTTACCCTTATCACAGCAGTATCTGCGGCCTGCTTTGTCTGTTTTCTCAGGGCCTGTGATACCTGCTTCGGCGTAACTTTGCCTTCAGATATCAGGGCTTCCCCAATTTTTTTAGGTGGAATCAATTTTTCTGCGGCCTCAAGCCCCTGTTCCAGGTTCTCCTCTGTTATGGCACCGTCTTCGACCAGTATTTCACCCAGTTTTTTTACTTCAACAGTATCAGAGTCATCCGATTCAACGCTTTCTATCTGTTTTTTCAAGGCAGTCAGATCAATTTTAAGAGGGTCGCCGGGATTACCTTCCATGTTTTCTTTCAATTCAACAATCAGTGCCTTCAGGGCATCGGCTCCATCAAGAATTATATCTATAAGCCGGGAGCTCACGGATAATTCCTTATTTCTTACCCTGTCCAGAAGATTTTCCAGACTATGGGCAAGATCACTAATCCTTTCTAAATTGAGAAATCCTGCCACTCCCTTGATGGAATGAAACGGTCTGAAGATAGTATTGACGCAATCCAGATTTTCAGGCTCCTGCTCCAGATTCAATAGATTTACCTCAATCTCATCAATATATTCCAGACCTTCAACAATAAAATCCCTCAGAAGCGAATCATCCTGTATCTCGTCAATAGCTTCAGCCGGTTGAGGTTCTTCCCAAGAAGCCTCCACCGGCTCTTCCAATATTCGAGCTCCTGTAAGAGCGGCAATCGACTCCATAAAATTTTCAATATTACCTTCGTAACCACGGGTGTTCTTAAAGCTTTCACCGATCTCCTGCATCAGGGCAATCCCTTTTTCAAGGATATTAAAACCTGCTTCTTTATCATCAATGTCATCAAGAACTATTTTTTCTAAAAGTGAACTCACGCCTCCGGCAACGGTCTTCAATTGAAAGATCTTCCGGCCATCAGCTTCTTTTATCAACCCTTCCAGGTTATTAAGGAATTTCCCTGCAGTGATCATATCAATCTCACTGCCGTCAATAAATAAAAAGTCGGAAGCCATGCCATCAATCAAGCTCATCAAAGTGTCATATTCTTCCATAATTTCCACCTTCCTCACTATCTCTTTAGTCATTTGATCTAATCATTAGCAGCAATTATCACTCCAATTCTTCCTTCATCCGAGTCGAAATCCATCTTGTAGGCATTCTTACCCGTTTCAATACCTGTAAAGTTCATTCCCGCAGAAGCAGAGGATTGATTCTGATTCATCGAATTCAGAGGACCGGGCCGGGAACCTCCCTCTATAAATGATGGTATCGATAGTTTAAACACCTTTGTGCTGTCAAGTTTGCCCAAAAAATTTCCGCAGATCATATTAATCGCTTCTTTTGAGCAATCCTCAATTATCTGCCTGGTAATTTCGTCTTTTTCCAAACCCAGCATATTTTGAATCATTGTATTGGCTATATCCATGGAGAGTAAAAGCCTGACCTCCCCGCTCAGAAAACCTTCAAAGCTTATGGCAGCCTCCATATCATATTCATTACTTTCATCATCCAGAGGTTCGAGAAAAATATAAAACATTTTTTCAAAGACTTCAAAAATCGAAACCCTCATCGTCTCTTCTATCTTCTTCTTCATTGCTCTCCCCTATGACCTCATTAAGAATTTTTTTAACGGCCTCAGGTGTAAAAGGTTTCTTTATAAAACCCTTTGCTCCTAGGTCGAATGCATCCTGCATGCGTTTTTCACTGCTTTCCGTACTTATAAGTATGACGGGAATGTTCTTAAAAAGATCTTCTCCCTTTAAATTTTTTAATAATTCAAAACCATCCATTTCCGGCATATTTATATCTGACACAATAACATCCACCCTATTGTCTGTCAGCACTTCCAGCGCTTTTTTTCCATTCCCGGCCTCAATACATTGAGCCATTTTAAAACCGGAAATTGCAATAACCTTCTTTATGACAGCTCGCATCGTGTTTGAGTCATCCACTATCAATACATTAAAAGACATGACACGCCCCCCCTTTTTTACAATTCCAGCAGAACCCTGCTGGGTTTTTTAACAATAACTTTGCCGGTTGAAATATCAAGAGAAACTGTTCGGTTGATTTTTCCGCCCGTGTCCTCACCGTTTATTAACACATTATTTTTCCAGAATATTTTCTTCAAAGTAATTATATTTCTTTGACCGATCCTAAAGTAGTTTGCACTATCCAGGATGTCGGCACCTCCGGCAATCTTTATGATCATATACTTTTTTTGCGCTCCTAACCTGTAACAGGATTTGAACAAAAGAGGTATGCCCGTATCAGCAAACATTCCAGGGGTTGCTTTGGCTTTATTAGATTCAATCTTTGAATCCGGAAGCATAAAATGCAAAAGTCCTCCCACCTTTACCCTAGGATCATAGACAGCAATAGCGATACATGAACCCAGAGCATACGTAATCAATGTATCCTCAACATTTCCACTTATCCTCAAATCTGAAATTCCTACTATAATTTTTGCCATATTATATACTCGCCATTTTGCTAAAGAACTTAATTAAAATTTTGAATAGATCATCCATTTTTACTGGTAAGGATACCAGTCCTTCTCCCTCAGGGTGTCAACCTTTAAAACAGCCACTTCATTGGTGCTGATATTGGACACTACTTTCCTTCCTTTCTCTCCGCCAACGTCCTCAGAAATGATAGAAATTTTATTTTGTAAAAGGATTTGTCTTGCGATATCAATGTTTTCCCTTCCAATATTCTTATTGCTTTTTTTTGAATTATACGCTCCTCCAAATATCTGCGCTTCAAAGAACTTTTTTGGGAATTCTCGTGCCCCCATTATTTTGATCAATGTAATTGTAGCAACATTCCCATACAAAGCCGTAGTTTTCCCTTTTGTTGCCATATAAGGCAATTGAAAATGATTCATCCCGCCTATTCGGTTTTTTCTGTCATAAATGTAGACTGAAACACTAGAGCCTAAAACGGTGGATATGGTGACAGAATTATCCGGTCCAAAAATATATCCGGGCTGCAAAAAATAATTATCTGATAGTGAAGTATCAAAAAAATAATGGCCCTTATTCATGTAATTCCTTTTTTAACCGATTTAATTCAAAAAGCAGTATCAGCTTGGGATATTATTATTTTTTGTATCCGCTTGGTAAAACAACTGACAAATTGTGCTCAAGCCCATGAAGATTTTCAGACATACCCACAAAAAAATAACCGCCTGGTTTTAAAGCCTTGCAAAGACTGGTTACAACTTTCTGTCGGGTTGGTGTATCAAAATAAATCATTACATTCCTGCAAAAAATAATATCATATGTGTCAAAAGGTGTGTCTGACAACAGATTGAATTTCTCAAATGTAACTAATTTTTGGACCTCCGGTTTTACCTTGACATGATCGTGCCATTTGCCCTTCCCGTTTTGAAAATAGCTATGCAGAATGTAAGTGGGCATCTTATCCATTTTTTCTTTTGAATAAATGGCTCTTTGACCCTTCTTCAGCATTGAACCGGAAATATCAGTGGCATGGATATTGAACGAAAACGAGTTGGCCAAAAATTGAACGGCAATGGAAAAAGCTTCTTCGCCGCTGGATGATGCAGCACTCCATATTTTTAAAGGTTTTGTTCTATCCATTGTCTTAATGAGAAATTCACAATGTTTATTTTCTCTGAAAAAAAAAGTGTGATTAGTTGTGGTTGCATCGATAAATTCAGTGAATTCATCCTGGCTTTTTGATATCAGACGAATATAATCAGACACGGAATCCATGTTTGTCAGCCGCATTCTTTTGGCCAGTCTTGCAACCAGCAGATTGTATTTTTTTTCATTCAGAACAACACCGGAAGCCTTATAAACAATATTAGAAAGTTTTTTATATTGTTCAGGATTTAGTTTTGTTTCAGATACCATAAAATATTTTCATCCGTCCTTGATTTACATTGTTTCCAAAAGTGAAATTGTTTTCTTGGCAATATCATAAATATCTTTAATATGGTCAACAGCACCAATATTTATAGCTTCTTTCGGCATGCCAAACACAACACATGATTTTTCATTCTGGGCAATATTAATCGCACCTGCTTTTTTCATATCCAACATCCCGGTAGCACCATCTTTGCCCATGCCGGTAAGAATGATGCCAAGCGCATTGGCTCCTGCATATTTGGCAGTGGATCTGAACAGGACATCCACCGCAGGCCTCTGGTAATGGACAAAGGGACCTGTTTTAACCTCAACATAATATCTGGCACCGCTTCTTTTAAGGAGCATATGATAGTTGCCTGGCGCTAGTAAGACCTGACCATTTGTAACAGTATCACCATTTTTTGCTTCCTTGACATGCATTTGGCACATCTCATTCAGCCTTGCGGCAAATGAGGTTGTAAACTGGGCCGGCATGTGTTGGACAACCACGACCCCGGGAGAGTTTTGCGGTAACTGGGCCAATACTTTTTTTATGGCTTCAGTTCCGCCGGTGGAAGCACCAATAGCTATAATTTTATTTGTTGTAGCGGTAAGGGCCTTTGATTCAATAACGCCCATTGGCTTGGCCACTGTTTTATTATTAGAGGGCGTAAGCAACTTTGCTCCATACACCGCTCTTATTTTTTCGGCCAGCTGTATACTCATATCACCTACGGAATAAGCAGCGCTCGGCTTGGAGATAACTTCAAGGGCGCCAAGAGAAATTGCTTCAAGGGCAATTTTGCTCCCCTTTGCGGTTAAAGAGCTGACAATGATTACAGGAAGGGGAAAGTGCTTCATCAGTTTTTTTAAAAATGTTATGCCGTCCATCCTCGGCATCTCAATATCAAGGGTAATTACATCCGGTTTTAGTTGAATGATTTTATCCCTGGCAACATAAGGGTCCGGTGCTGTTCCAACCACCTTGATTCCTTTTTGTTTGGACAATTGTTCGGTAAAGACCTTTCTTACAATGGCTGAATCATCAACCACAAGGACTCTTATCTCACGGGGCATATGAAAAACTCCTGAGTATTTAAATCAGTTTGAATTTATATTTATCGCCATCTTTTTATTATTTTTTACAGTCATTGTACTACCCTTATTTTTTATACATAAGCTATAAATACTGCTGAAAAATTGTATTGTTAAGGCACAGGGTAATAACACCCTGTGCCTGCAAATCAAATGTTAAAATTTAAAAATTTTCAAACTCTTCGTCATCATCAAACGGGATCACCTGGTTCGGCTTTATCTCTTTTGCATTATTGGTCAGCTTTTTTTTCTTAATGGGTGCAGATGGTTTTAAACGATGAGAAATTGATTTTATATTCCGGCTGGTGCTAAGACCTGCACTCTGATCTCGTTTGCCCGTAACCATCATCATCAGTTCACCCACATAATCTTTAAGCTGCTCAGCCTGGGCATTCATTTCTTCGGAAGCAGACGCAGACTCTTCGGCATTGGCAGCATTCTGCTGAACAACCTTATCCATCTCAGTTATGGCAAGGTTTACCTGTTCAATACCATTGGACTGTTCCTTGGATGCCTCGGAAATCTCTGAAACTAAATCTCCAACCTTAGCTGCACTTTCAGCAACCTGGGCAAATGCTTCATTGGTTGTTGAAACAAGCTCTGACCCATCACTGACTTTTTTCACCGTTCCTTCGATCATTTCAGCCGTGTTTTTAGCTGCATCGGCAGCTCGCAGGGCAAGATTCCTGACTTCATCCGCCACAACTGCAAAGCCCGCTCCTGCCTCTCCTGCTCTTGCTGCTTCCACTGCAGCATTCAATGCGAGCAGATTTGTCTGAAAGGCTATCTCGTCAATGGTCTTTATGATCTTTGAGGTTTCGTCGCTGGCTTTAGAAATATCCACCATTGATTGAGTCAATTGTCCCATGGAATCGTTGGCAGTCACCACAACCTGGTTGACCTCTTTCATAAGGCCGTCTGCCTGACCTGCATTTTCAGCATTTTGCTTGGTCATTGAAGACATCTCTTCCATTGAGGATGAGGTCTCTTCTATGGAGGCTGCCTGCTCGGATGCCCCTTCCGCCATGGACTGGCTGGATGAAGACACCTGACTTGATGCTGAAGCTACCTGGTTAGCCCCTTCACCCATACCGGAGCTGATATTTCTCAGAACAGAGACAATCCCCCTGGCAATAATGAACGCCAGGAACAGCCCGGCAATAATAGCTACTGAAGCCACAATGGCCACATTTCTTTTGGTACCCTGGGCCGCAGAAAGCATTGCTTCGTCAGTTAAAATATTATTGGCAGCCACTTTTCTTAACTCGCCTAAAAGTTTTTGTGTTTTTACAAGATTTGGAGCTGTTTGGCTAGCATAAATATTTGAGGCTTGCTCTTGTCCCATGAGAAGATCATTGGCCCGGGCCATTATATTTTCAATCAATTCTCCGGTCTTGTGCAGTTCATGGTAAGTCTCATCCTTAAAAAATGCTATGGCCTTATTCCTGCCATCCATCAGGCTGCCTTCATATTTAATTGCCTGGTCAAATATATTGCCCACCTGGTCAAGATATGTTTGTGTTTTGTTTAAAAATATGGATTCCGCCAGGGTTTTATTCCCTGTATTCAGGGCATTATTGATCATGACAGCACTCTCATGGAGGGCATCATGGGGTTCTTTTACCGCTGTTAAAATTTTATTTAGGGTTGGGTTGCTATACATTAAATTTTTGACTTCTTCCGATCCAAGCCATATCCCGAATTCACATTTTGCAGGATCTGTCTGAACGTTTATCAGTGATCCATCGATCAAAGATTGAGCTATGTTTGCAGCCCATTTTCTGTGGTCATCAAGTCTTAGCCGCAAAGTATCAAGAAGACCTGGGTGAACCTGTTTGTAAGCTGAAATAATATGTTGCCCTGATTCATGCAGTTTTTTATGGGGGTTCTTAACTTCCTGTATTAATCCTGCAAGAACAGTATCTAACTGAGCTGTTTTCGCAGCCGCCTCACTATTGAGCCATTTTCCAAAACTGCACTGATTATGATCTGTTTCTACTTCCACCTTCTCTACATTGTCAAGCAATTGGCTCTCTATGGATAGAGCCCATTGAAGATGTTCGATCTCTTTGTGGGCTAAAAAACCAGGCAGGTCCGGATCCGCATTTTCGTAAGCTTCATCAATCTCTATGGCAGATTCATGGAGAAGCCTGTGGGGCTCTTCAATCTCTTTAAACAATGGTGCAAGTGTTGGAACAAGCGCTTCTGCTTCTTTTCGGCCTTCTCCAAAGAGCCATGCACCAAAACCGCATTTAGTGTGGTCTGTCTGAACATGAAGTTCATTAACCGTATTATCGGTAAGAAGCTTGTTTACATCCATTATCCAGTTAAGATGATCAACTTCTCTCTGGGCAAGCTCCCCATCAAGCGAGGTACCTTCAATCACTTCTGTTGCATTGTCTACAATTCCCCCAACCCCTGTGAAACTTAATGCACCCAGCACTATCATAAGAACAATAATGACTCCAAATCCTGTTGCAATTTTTTTTCCGATGGTAAAATTTTTCCAGTTCATAATTCCTCCTTAAAAAATATAATAATTAATTGTTTTTATATGTCTTTTCCAGTGTCGAAATTTCAATATTGCTCAATACTTTATCTATATTGAGAAGAATTTTAACCCCGCCTTCCATCTTGGCCATGCCAAGAATATAATCAGTGTCGAGTTTTGTTCCAAAGGAAGGAGAATTCTCAATTTCTTCCTCCTTGATATTGAGTACCTCTGAGACTGCATCTACAACAATACCGATGAGTACGGTTCCTGATTCTGAATCTGTCTCAACCACAATGATGCAGGTTCGATCCGTATAAGCAATTGGTTCCAGATTAAATTTAAGTCTAAGATCAATTACAGGGATAACCTTTCCCCGTAAGTTGATAACACCTTTTACAAATTCAGGAGTTCTGGGGACAGAGGTTATGGACATCATTCCAATGATTTCTTTTACCTTGAGTATACCTATCCCGTATTCCTCTTCTTCCATTGTAAACGTCAAATACTTACCTGTCTTAATGGTTGTAGCTTTAATTGCCTGATCAATTGCATCGGTTGCATTTGCCATGTTAAGCTCCTCCTTGTTATATTAATTTTGTTTGATTAATCATCTTGGTTAGTACAGCACAAAGATCATCATAGGTGTTGTTTACATAAGTGAAATATCTTGGGAAGAATTGGTTAGCAATAGATATAGTAGCTTTTAAATCATTGGGAAGTATCATTATCAGACGTTTGCCTTCCAATAAATCAACCAGAGCCGTTAATGCGTTTAATCGTTTTTTGGAATCTGCAAACAAAATAAAAATTTCTTTATTATAATTAGAAACCTGTTCTAATCTTGCTTTGAACGTATTAAAATTCTGAAAGGTTTGTATTTCAACTCTTTTAAAATTCTGATGATTTATAAATTTTTTAAAGACTGCGCCTTTTGTAGAAGAATCCTGATGGATAAAAAGTATAAGGTTCATAATTCGCCCTTTATTATACATTTAAATTTTTTTTAATGTCTCAGGCTTAGATATTACAAATTATGTGCCAACAACAAAAAATAAAAAGCATTTATATTTCAAGTAGTTACAAAAAATGTACTTTCTTTATTCTGGGACAGAATTTTGAGAATTTGGATCAGATTTGCTTGTTTAATTTGCCAACTATCTGAATTCATAGAATAATTCAGATAGTTTCAAAATTTTGTCGCAAAAGAGGGAGAGTCGCAAGAAAGGGAGATGAATTAAAGACCTTATAAATTATACTTTTGTATAAGACGGTAAAGTTGACTTTTTGAAAGACCGGATACCATGCAGGCTTCTTTTATAGCTCCTTTGCCATCTCCTTTGGTAGAAGATAACAAATCATGCAGGTACTCATATTTTGTTTTTTCAATATGATCTTTGAACGTTAGCCTGCTACCAGGTTTTTCCCCATATGAAAAAGGGAATTTTGCAGATATATAACCATTCTTTGGCGTGTCAAATTTATTTCTAATATTAAATGCTCGAATATGCCCGGGAAGATGATATGGGAAAAGAGTACTGCCTGCACCTGCATCACTGCAGACCAAATCAATCGTATTGATAAGTTCTCTGACATTTCCCGGCCATTCATACATTTGAATTTCTTCTAAAAATTCCCGGGACATCGTGTATGAATTTCCTTTTGCAAAAACCTTTTTACAGGATAGATGATATAGTGCAATAGCTTTGATATCATTTTCGCGATCCTTCAAAGGTGGCAGATGAATATTCATTGAAAATATTCTATAAAAAAGATCTTTTCTGAATTGCTTTTTTTTCACCATATTTTCCAAATCACGATGGGTTGCACAGATCAACCTGAAGTCGCTTTTGATTTCTTTTCTACCACCAACGGGTCTGAATTGTTTTTCCTGAAGAGCTCTGAGAAACTTTTTCTGAACACTCAAGGGAAGCTCACCCACTTCGTCCAGAAATAGAGTCCCTTTATCTGCCATTTTCATTAATCCGGTTTTATCAGAATCTGCACTGCTGAATGCTCCTTTTGTGTGACCAAAAAGCGTACTCTCAACTAAATGTTCTGGTAACGCAGCACAATCAACAACAACAAATTCTTCAAACAATCGTTTACTATTGTTATGAATGGCTTTTGAGAAAAGTTCTTTACCGGTTCCGGTCTCGCCTTTAATCAAGACGGGAAGATTATTGCTTGCTGCTATTGAAACTTTACCAAGACATTTTGATATCAGGTAGCTTTCACCTATAATGGCATCTCTTTTAATTGTTTTACCATGGAGTTTGGATTGTTTTTGCTTCCGGTATTCCAATGCCCGGATCAGAGAAAATTTAAATTCTTTATGTGACCTGCTTTTCTGGATATAATCCCACGCCTTTGATTTCATGGCAAGTTCTGCACCTTCGGGATCACTGTAACCGGTCATGATAATTATTTCCGGGGCAAAAGGATGTTCACGAATGACCTCAATGGCTTCTAGGCCGTTTCCGTCAGGGAGGTTTACATCCAGAAAAATAATATCAAACTCCTCTGCAAATACTTTTTCAATGCCTTGCTTTAAGGTTAGAGAATAATTAACCCAATGATTCATTCTTGTGAATATTTTAACAAGAGTTTTGCAGATCTGGTCTTCATCATCAATGATCAGAATTTTTGGCATTTTTAAAATTTCACTATTTTATTTTAATTGGCGCTCTGTGATCCATTATAGTAAAAAACTCTTATACCTATTCAGAAAATATTGTTTTTAATCTTGAAATCATAATTTCAATTTCTTGATAATCAAATAGTCTATTTCAATTCTTCAGTATTTTTAATCCATATACTTCGTAGATTATTCCAGTTAAATATAAAATAAAAAGCTTTATAAATTATTTGTGTTGGCGGACAACGATCCGGACAAGTCCTGAAATAAGGTAAAAGATTCTCCCTTACCGGTAAGTTTTTCCCGGTAGAACCAGAAGAAGTATGACAAAAGGGCAAATGGCATGTATTATTCTTGCCATTTTGTTTGACCCTGTACATTGCTCTATCAGCCATACATATCAATTCTTCCGGATCACGTACATATTCAAAGTCACCCTTATTAAGGGTACTTGCACCCAGACTTGCAGACACTGAGATTTTAGTATCTCCATATGAAAAGATATGACCCTCAACTTTTTTCCTGATTCTTTCAGCAAAAATAATGGCTTCAGAGGCAGTAGTATCTGACATAAGAAGGACAAACTCTTCACCCCCAAAACGAACCAGCACATCTTCACTGCGACATAAACCCTCTAAAACAGAGGCCACCTCTTTGAGCAACTTGTCACCGATAATATGACCGTATGTATCATTAATAGATTTAAAATTATCCAGATCGATAAAAATAGAAGATAACGGTGAACCATACCTTCGTGCCCTGGCAAATTCCTCTCCAAGCCTTATTTCCAGATACTTCTTATTATAGATTTCCGTCAAAGCATCAATAAAAGTAATCTTTTTCAGCCGCTCTACTTCATATCGGAGATTATGATTTTCAATAATCAGTTCTCTATTCTTTTCAGCAACATGTTCACCAATTTCACCCATTTGGTTAAAGGAACAAAATTCCTGGTTAAAAAATTTGTACGATTCCAGTGCAGGCACGATTAATTCTCCGGTATTTTTCATTGCAGCATCCACTCCTTAAAGGTATTTTTTTAATCACACTTAAGGATAATATAGCAAAATGCATGCCATCTTATGCATATGTATTGGTTCAAACCCTTGAATAATATTGATTTTAATAATTAG
>JAHOYS010000392.1 GCA_019038815.1 Desulfobacterales bacterium
TTTTATAATGATTCAAAGGCAACCAATACAGATGCAGTCATCCGGGCCATTGAGTGCTTTGGGAAAAATATTATCCTGATCTTAGGTGGCAGGGAAAAAGGTACTGATTTTTCCCTGCTTGTCAATAATGTAACAAAGAATGTCAAAACCATTATTGCCATTGGAGAATCCAAAATACACATCAAAGATACCTTTGAAGATATCTGTCCGATAAAAGAGGCCCAGACAATGAAAGATGCCGTTCAGACGGCTTTTGATGCGGCTGTCAAAGATGACACTGTTCTTCTATCCCCTGCCTGTGCAAGCTTTGACATGTATGACAGCTATGTCCACAGGGGAAATGATTTTGCAACCCATGTAAAAGCTCTTGGGAAAAAATAAAATGGCTGCGCAGATAAAAACCATACATCCCTTTTTCAGTGAAAAGAGCATTCTTTTCCCTGTTATCCTTCTTTCGGGAATCGGCATTGTCATGGTTTATTCAGCAAGTTCATCCATCAGTATGGAAAATCACAGCACAGCGTTTTACTATATGAAAAAACAGGCACTCTTTTTGGGTATCAGCCTTATTGTCATGTTTGTCACTGCTTCTTTTCCCTATAAACTTTACAAAAGCTTTTCCTATATCATCCTTTTTGCTGCCATTGCACTGCTTGTGGCTGTACTTTTTCCAGCATTAAACATTAAAGCCGGCGGTGCCCATAGGTGGTTGAGTCTTGGCGGGTTTACCTTTCAACCGTCTGAATTTGCAAAACTGGCACTGATCATTTTCCTTGGGTATTCCCTGTCCAAAAAACAGGACATGATAAAAAATTTCTCTGTTGGTTTTTTCCCCCATGCCTTCATTTTTGCTCTATTTGCCTGTTTGATCATTATCCAGCCTGATTTCGGAACGATTGTTGTGTTAGGGATAATCACATGGGGGATGATGTTTGTTGCAGGGGTTAAGATCACCCATCTTCTTTCTCCGACACCCTTGGTGATCCCGGTGATTTATTTTCTGGTTTATAAGGTTGAGTACCGGCTGGAAAGAATTCTTTCGTTTTTAAATCCCTGGGATGACCCTTATAACACCGGATACCAGATCACTCATTCTTTAAAAGCCTTTGGCTCGGGCGGTATTTTCGGAAAAGGTATTGGTCTTGGGATGCAGAAAATGCACTATCTTCCCGAACCCCACACAGATTTTATTTTTTCAATCATAGGAGAAGAACTGGGACTGATCGGTGTGCTTACGGTTCTATCTCTCTATTTAATTTTATTATTAAAAGGAATCCGGATTGCCAAAACCTCAAAGACTCTTTTTGGTGCCATCACAGCTGCAGGGCTTACCATGTATATCGGAATTCAAGTTTTCATCAACACAGGAGTTGCTTTAGGGGTTCTGCCAACAAAAGGTCTTACCCTGCCGTTTATCAGTTATGGAGGAACATCCCTTGTGGTCAATATGGCGGCCATGGGAATTTTAATGAATATCGGGGCATCCAAGAATTATGAATAAGCAATTTAAAATCATCATTGCCGGTGGAAAGACAGGCGGGCACCTGTTCCCGGGCATTGCCATCGCCCAGGCCCTTGGCCGGATACTTGGCCAAAACTTTGATCGCTCAAGCCATAGTGCACAAATTCTTTTTGTCGGCACAAATGCACCCTTTGAAATGCAAACCCTTGAAAAATACGGATATGCCCATAAAAGTATTTTCTCAAAACCGATTAAAGGCGGTAATATTATCAGCAAACTTTTTTCAATCGGTATTATCCTGGTTTCCCTGATACAGGCTATGATCATCATGAAAAGTTTTAAACCTGATTTTGTTCTTGGTGTGGGAGGATTCTCATCCTTTGCTGTTGTACTGGCTGCCTGGGCCTTAAGAATTCCAACCGCTATCCAGGAACAGAACGCCATCCCGGGGCTGACCAACCGATTGTTATCAAGATTTGCCAAGACCATTTTCACCTCATTTAAAAAAACAAAAGGGCTTGTCCACAACCCCAAAGTAAAATATGTCGGCAACCCTGTCCGAAAAACTGACAGCGTTGTATCTGAGAATAATCTGAATTTGAACTATTTTTATCCAAATAAATTTACCATTCTTGTCACAGGCGGCAGCCAGGGTGCCAGCAGTATCAACACTGCTTTTATGAATGCTCTTGAATTAATGGAGAATACCAACATATTCAATATTATCCATCAGACCGGTATCAATGATGAATCCGCCATTCAAAAAAAATACTCGGACCTGAAGATTAAAGCAACGGCTAAAGCCTTTTTCCATAACATGCCAAAGCTTCAGGACATGGCGGATCTTGTCATCACAAGAGCGGGCGCGGGAACTATTTCAGAACTATGTATCAAAGGCCGGCCAGCTATTCTCGTTCCATTTCCCCATGCAGCTGACGACCACCAGAGCTTTAATGCAAGAGCCCTTGAAGATCAGGGAGCTGCTGTAATGATAAAAGATAATGAACTGACAGGACAGATACTAAAACAAACCATGGAAGATCTGATTGGGAATAAAGAAAGGCTAAACCACATGACTGAAATGCTAAACCACCTTGCCATGCCCAATGCCGATGAAAAAATAGCAACCTGCATTTTAAAAACAAAGAATATTAAGGTTTAAACACATGTATCAAAAAAACTATCATATACATTTTGTTGGAATCGGCGGTATAGGCATGAGCGGCATTGCAGAACTTCTTTTAAATCTTGGTTATAAAGTGTCAGGATCTGACCTGAAACTCTCCCATATTACCAAACGGCTGGAGAAAAAAGGTGGTATCATCTTCCAGGGCCACAGCAAGGAACAAGTACTTGGGGCTGATGTGGTGGTCACCTCTTCGGCCATCGCCCGCAAAAACCCTGAAGTGGTTCAGGCAAAAAAGGTGTCAGTTCCCATTATTCCGAGGGCGGAAATGCTGGCTGAACTGATGCGTATCAAATATTCCATTGCAGTATCAGGTGCCCACGGCAAAACATCAACTACCGCCATGATTTCTCAAATCCTCAATACGGCCGGGCTTGATCCCACGGTGATTATCGGGGGCCTTCTCAAAGGGCTTGATACCAATGCATTACATGGTAAAGGAGAGTATATTGTTGCCGAAGCCGACGAAAGTGACGGTTCTTTCCTGAAATACGCTCCTGCCATTGCAGTCGTTACAAATATCGATCTGGAGCACTTGGATTTTTACAAAGACATTGAAGATATAAAAGATAACTTTGTCCGGTTTATCAACTCGGTTCCTTTTTACGGTCTTGCCATTCTCTGCCTTGATAATGAGCACGTCCAGGACATTCTTCCCAGAATCAAGGTTCGCTATACCACATTTGGCATGACAGCCCAGTCTGATCTTCAAGCAAGGGATGTCTCATTTATGGGAAGTAAAAGTTTTTTTAAAGTGTTTCACCATGAAAAACTCTTAGGTGAAATCAACCTCAATATTGCAGGAAAACATAATGTCTCCAATGCACTTTCTTCGATTGCCGCAGGAATTGAGCTGAACATATCTTTTAAAACAATCAAAAAAGCACTGGAACAGATTGAAGGTGTGAAAAGGCGGGTTGAAATCAAAGGAGAAAAAAAAGGGATTATCATAATGGATGATTACGGCCATCATCCGACAGAGATCATGGCAACACTGACAGCAATAAGGGAAAGCTATAAAGAGAAACGGCTGGTTGTTGTATTCCAGCCCCACAGATACACCAGAACTAAGGAATTGTTTTATGAATTCACCCGGTCTTTTTATCAATCCGATATCCTGATTGTACTCCCGATTTATGCGGCAAGTGAAAAAGAGATTAAAGGAGTTAATGCCCAATGTCTCTGTGAAGGCATCAGAGAACATGGACACAAAGATGTCTCTTATGCACCTGATTTTACGCAAGGGTTATCCATGATTACCCATAAAGTCCAAAAAGGGGATATTGTCCTGACGCTGGGCGCCGGAGACATTTATACCCTTGGAGAAAAACTGATTGAAATATTGTAAAGGCATGGCATGTTAAAGGCAGACAACACAGCATATTCAATACTGGCTCAAGATTTTGACCTTCTGGTTGATGAGCCGTTGAAAAAATACACCTCGTTCAAAATTGGAGGTCCTGCTGATCTTCTTGCTCTGCCAAAAGACAAACATGAGTTAAAAAATTTATTAAAAAAAGCATCAAACCTTGATATTCCGGTTACTCTTTTCGGGGGCGGCACCAATCTTTTAATTACCGACAAAGGCATACGGGGTCTTGTTGTTATCACAAGACTTTTAAAATCCAAAATCCGTATAATCAAAACAGACCTTGATGGAAAAACCATTGGTGTTGAGGCAGGAGAGCGTTTATCAAATGTCTGCCGGTTTGCCATCAATCACTCGCTGTCAGGACTTGAATTTGCCGCCGGAATCCCCGGAACCATTGGTGGTGCAATTATAATGAATGCCGGGACTAAGTCAGGGGAGATATCGAACATTGTTGATTCCATTGAAATCTTGAACAAAAAAACCCTGGCGTTTGAAACCATTGAAAAAAAAGAACTTGATTTTTCTTACCGCCGACTCAATCTAACCGGTATTATTGTGGCGGCAACATTGACATTAAAAAAAGAATCTTTAGAAAAAATAGAAAAAAGCTTTAACCACAACCTTAGTCAAAAAAATGCAACGCAGCCTGTTGCCTTTGCAAGCGCCGGATGTTTTTTCAAAAATCCAGTCGAGGGAAGGCCTGCCGGAGAATTGATTGAAAAAGCAGGGCTCAAAGGAGTTAGAATCAACGACGCCATGGTATCCCAAAGCCATGCAAACTTTATTGTGAACATCGATAATGCAACATGTGACGATATTCTTTTGTTAAAACAGCATATTCAAAAAAGCGTATTTGATAAATATCATATTAAACTTAAAACAGAAGTGAGGATGGAAGGTGAGTAAAAAAATCAAACCAAACAAATATAAGCCTGAGGCCAAAGAGGGTGAGAGCCTGAAGTCCGATTCAGGAGTTGCTATTGATTTTTGTATCAAATTCATCATGACCGTGGCCTGTATCAGTATTTTAAGCCTTGCATCTATTTTTGCTTATGATTTTATTACTCAATCAGAATTTTTTAATATTAAAAAAGTAGAAATTTCAGGCACAAACCGAATTTTTAAAGACGACATTCTGAAACTTGCGAGCTTAAGTTGTGATGAAAACATTTTTGAACTCAATTTATTTACCATTGAAAAACTCATTGCTTCTCATCCATGGATTGAATCGGCTTATGTAAAAAGGAGTCTGCCATCTGTACTTTCCATATCCATTATTGAACAAAAGCCCTTAGCCATTGTTAAAATCGAAAATCTGGCAGATATTCTAATCAATACTCAGGGCCAGCCGTTTAAAGAATACAATCCTCTTAATGATCATTTAAAAAATTTGCCGGTTATAACAGGGCTTACTCTTACAAACACCCATAAACAGCATATGTTCAACAATACTTTGTTTAACCCGATCATGAATTTTTTACAAACAGGTGAATCAGGTAATGTGCGCCAAATAAATGGAGATGACCATATGGGTATCACCATTGAAGCCAACGATATCTATAACCGATTGCCTCCTTCCGAACAAGGAACCGTTCAAATCAGACTGGGATTTAATAATTTTAAAGCAAAACTGAAAAAAGCAAAAAAAATAAGCGAGTATATTGATAAAAATTTTCCAACGAGAACAATCTGTGCCATGGATCTTTTTAATATTGAAAAAGTGTTTATCAAAACAAAATTTGCCGATGCTCTGCACAGCAATTTGGAAAAGGGGGTTTGATTTGCAGGGAAATGAAAAGATAATTGTAGGTCTGGATATCGGCACAACAAAAATTACTGCCGTAGTCGGAGAAACACTTGAAGACGAGGTCAGCATTATAGGTGTCGGCTCCCATCCATCCACAGGGCTTCGTAAAGGATCTGTCGTTAATATTGAATCAACTGTGGATTCAATCAAAAAAGCAGTTGAAGAAGCAGAACTCATGGCCGGATGTGATATCTCATCTGTTTATGTGGGAATCGCAGGGGACCATATCAAAGGGTTTGATTCCCATGGGCTTATCGCTATCAAGGGACGTGAAATTACAAAAAATGATGTTGAACGTGTCATCGATGCAGCAAAAGCCGTGGCGATCCCGACCGACAGAGAGGTCATTCATGTAATCCCACAGGAGTTTATTGTTGATGACATGAAATCCATTCAAAATCCTGTGGGTATGACAGCGGTAAGACTTGAAGCTAAAATTCACATTGTTACCGGTGCTGTATCTTCAGCCAGAAATATTGTGAAATGCTGCAACAAGGCAGGTTTCGAGGTTTGTGACATCGCCCTTGAATCCCTTGCTTCAGGGGAAGCTGTTCTCACAGACGAAGAAAAGGAACTGGGATGTTTAATTGCTGATATGGGTGGTGGTACAACTGACCTGGCCCTTTTTAAAGATAATAATTTAAAATTTATCTATGAACTTACTCTGGGAGGGCATAATTTGACCAATGATATTTCCATCGGTCTTCGAACCCCTCTTCAGGAAGCTGAAAAAATCAAAATTGAACACGGTACCTGTGTGCCTGAAAATGTAAAAAATGGCGCAACTATCGAAGTTCCGGCTGTAGGAGGGAGAGCGCCCAAAAAACTTTCCAGGGGGATCTTAGCTGAAATCCTTGAACCCAGGGTAGAAGAAATTTTCTCTCTTTTGAAAAAAGAATTATTCTCCAGTGGTCTTGAAAATTCATTTCCGGCAGGTTTTGTCCTAACGGGTGGAAGTGCGGCTCTCGATGGGATCACTGAAACTGCAGAATCTGTTTTCAATGTACCGGTGAGAATCGGCGAACCCAATAAAATTGGCGGTCTGAAAGAGATTGTTAAAAACCCGGCCTATGCAGCTGGTGTCGGGCTTGTCCTTTTCGGTTCCAGTGCAAGATGCAAAATAGATTCTGAGAACCCGGAAACTCAAGGGTTTGGTGGAATATTAAACAGAATGAAACAGTGGTTTAAAGATATAATATAATTTTTAGGGAGGTGGATATGACTTTTTCTTATGTGGAAAGCGAAAATTCAGCAAAAATTAAAGTTATTGGTGTTGGCGGTGCCGGCGGCAATGCAGTAAACAACATGATTGATGCAAAACTCAAAGGGGTAAAGTTCATTGCTGTTAACACCGATATCCAGGCTCTTGAGGCCTCCAGGGCTGAAATAAAAATTCAGATTGGAAAGGATCTGACAGAAGGGCTTGGCGCAGGAGCTAATCCCAATACAGGCCGGGATGCGGCTTTAGAAAATATAGATGAACTAAAGGAAGCTTTGGAAAACAGTCACATGGTTTTCATCACTGCCGGCTTTGGCGGTGGCACAGGAACAGGGGCTGCCCCGGTTATTGCCGAAATCTGTAAGGATATAGGAGTATTAACAGTAGCTGTTGCCTCTAAACCTTTTTCCTTTGAAGGCAAAAAACGAGAAAAACAGGCCCTTGAAGGCCTTGCAAAACTTCATGGGATTACAGATACCGTTATTACAATTCCAAATGACCGACTCAGGGGGATTGCACCCAAAGGTGCCAAGATGGTGGACATGTTTATTAAGGCAGATGAAATCCTTCATCATTCTGTAAAGGGTATTACAGACCTGATTATGATGCCCGGACATGTCAACCTGGACTTTGCAGATGTCAGGACCACCATGCAGAAAGCAGGTAAGGCATTGATGGGTATTGGTATCGCATCCGGGGAAAACCGGGCTATCGAAGCCGCTGAAAAAGCGATTTCCCATCCGCTTCTTGAGGATATCTCCATTTCAGGTGCAAAAGGTGTATTGATGAACATCACATCAAGTTCTGATCTTACTCTGGATGAAATGACGGAAGCATCAGATCGAATTTACAAAGAAGTTGGAGATGATGCGGATATCATATGGGGGCAGACATTTGATGAGGAACTGGGAGATGAAATGAGAATTACAGTAATTGCTACCGGTATTGGAATTGAAGACCCTAAAGTATCCGATAATATCCACCATTTTGACCCTCTGGTTCAGCCTGTTACATATCAACAGCCGACCGAAGCAATTGTAAGGGGACAGTTAAGAACACCGACCGAAGATGAGCTTGCAAACTGGAATGAATTTGACAACCCTGTCTCCGTTAAACATAAAAAAGCTGTCGGCGGTGATGATATTATGGATGATTACGGTACAATACCGTATGATAACGATGATTTGGAGGTGCCGACATTTCTTAGAAGAAAAGCCGACTGATAGATGAAAAAAAGGCCTGGGAATAAGGTAGTTGAGCAAGGGGCCATTATTAAAAAAAATAAAGGCCTGATAAAAACTGCTCTTGTTTATCCCAACACTTATAAGGCAGGCATGTCATCCTTAGGATTTCAAACTGTTTACAAGATTGCAAATCAGATAGACAATGTGGCATGTGAAAGGGTCTTCTGCTTGGACCCGAAAAAAAAAAATCAACACCTTAAGTCTGACCTTCAGGTTAAAAGCCTTGAAACCGGATTAAGCCTTGATCAATTTGATATCATTCTTTTTTCAATATCATTTGAAAATGATTTTACACATCTTGCCCAACTCCTTGGAGAAGCAGGCATCCCCTTGCGATCATCCGATCGAAACCACATCCACCCCCTGGTGGTTGCAGGGGGAGTCGCCTGTTTTTTAAACCCCGAGCCCATCGCCCCCTTTATGGACTGTTTCCTTTTGGGGGAAGCAGAATGCCTGATGGAAAATTTTTTTAGTGCTGTTTCAAAAAAAAACGATAGAAAGTCCTTTTTACAA
Organism: Desulfobacterales bacterium; assembly: GCA_019038815.1. Classification (GTDB taxonomy): domain Bacteria; phylum Desulfobacterota; class Desulfobacteria; order Desulfobacterales; family Desulfobacteraceae; genus Desulfobacula. The sequence continues at coordinate 8,804 of JAHOYS010000392.1, forward strand.
ACTCTTGAAAAAAAAATACCCGGCGCATATGTTCCTTCCCTTCACATTGACAAAAATCCATTTAAAATAAAGGTGCAATACCTTGAAAACCTTGATGCGGTTACAACCAGCACATGTATTCTAACCTCCGGCACAGCTTTTAAGGACACCTTCCTTATTGAGACCCTCAAAGGCTGCCCCCATGGCTGCAGGTTCTGCAGCGCAGGCTTTATCTACAGACCACCCAGAATTTATCCCGCCAGAAATATCTATGGCGCCATGGATAAGGCTTTCGGCAGGACAGATAAAATAGGACTTGTCAGCTCAGCTATAGCAGATCATCCTGAAATTACAAATATTTGCAACTATGGTCTAAAGCATAATTTCAAATTATCATTTTCATCGATAAGGGCGGACAAACTGACTGATGAATTTATTTGCGCACTTTCAAACTCAAAGGTCAAGACTGCAACCATTGCTCCGGAAGCAGGCTCGGCACGGATGCGTAATATTATTAATAAAAGAATTAAAGAAACGGACATTCTTTCTGCCACCCGGAGACTGGTCAATGCCGGTATCATCAATCTAAGGCTATATTTTATGATCGGGCTTCCCTTTGAACAAACCTGTGATGTTCACGCCATCGTAGACTTAACAAAAAAAATAAAAGAAAATTTTCTTGAAGTCTCAAAAAAGAAAAAAAAGATCGGGACCATTACCTTGAGTGTTAACCCGTTTATTCCAAAACCCGGCACCCCGTTTCAATGGGCAGCCATGGAAGATGAAACCATATTAAAACAAAGGGTGAAAATTATTAAACAGGGCTTAAAAAAAATCGCCAATGTAAAATTGAACTTTGAATCATTGAGAAAGGCAAAAATTCATGCTCTTCTTTCCCGTGGTGATCAAAAAACTGCGGATATCATCGAATCCGCATTAAAGGATGGATGGGTCCCGGCTATGAGGAACAACAAAGAATACTGTCATTCAATTATTTATCAAAAAAAACCTGTCAATACTCCCCTGCCCTGGGATTTTCTTGATAACCGTGTAAAAAAAAACTTCCTTGCAAAAGAATTTATAAAGGCCGAACAAGAAAAAAAGTCCGCTCCCTGTCCCATGATAGACTGTAAGACTTGCAAAATCTGTATTTGAAAAAAACAACCTTCTTATTTTAATTTCCTTATTGGAAGGATTTATATAAAAATCACTTTGCAAACCACTTAGATATCTGTATCATTAATCAACGGGCTCAATAGTTTTCTAACCACATTTAAAATAATTTTTTAAACCATTTTAACCCTTGAAAGGAGATTGTCATGGAAAAAAGCGTTTACAAAATAGTTGAGGTGGTAGGATTCTCAGAAACTTCTTGGGAAGATGCCGCTCAGGCAGCCGTTGCAGCTGTTGACAAATCTGTACGCGATATGCGTGTGGCTGAAGTCATCAAAATGGATATGCGTTTGGAGGATAACAGAATCGTGGGTTATCGTACCAAATTAAAAGTATCCTTTAAGCTTGAATAATTATTGAATCAAAGCCGGATACTATTTAAAATAGATAGATTTATCATAAAATTGATTTCACCCCCGAAATGTTCATGATCGTTGGGTATTAATCCAAAGCTACTTCTGTTGATACCGCCTGAAACAAAAGAACTTAAAACACATCAATTCGGCCGGCACCGGATTATAGATATTTTAAAATTTTCCTTGTTTATATTGCCAATTAATTCTATAAAATATTGCGGTTTTTATATAGGGGTTGAAACAGATAAAAACATAAGATGATCATAAAGGTTTCAGGTCATCAAAGAATAGAAGCAAAAATAAAAAAACTTAGGAGGTTTTATGTCAATTTTAGTATTTGGTCACAAAAATCCAGATACGGATTCAGTTTGTGCAGCGATTGCACTTGCAGATCTAAAGAAAAAACTTGGTGAAGATATTGCTCCTGCGATGCAGGGAGAATTAAATCCTGAATCTGCTTTCGTCCTTGGGAAATTTGGTGTTGCAGGGCCCGAGGTTATTACTTCTTATGCAGGGAAAGATGTATATCTTGTGGATCATTCCGATCTTACCCAGAGCCCTGACGATCTTGGTGACGCCAATATCCTTGGTATTGTCGATCACCATAAACTTGGTGATGTAACCACAGGACAGCCTCTTGAATGCTGGATCTGGCCTGTCGGCTGTACCTGCACGGTTATTGCGTCCATGTATAATTATTTTGATATTGAAATACCAAAAGATATTGCAGGGATTATGCTTTGCGCAATTCTTTCCGATACAGTTATTTTCAAATCAGCTACCTGTACGGATACTGACAAAAAAGTATGTGCCCAACTTTCTGAAATCTGTGGTGAAAGTGATCTGGAAACTTTAGGCATTGAAATGTTCAAGGTTAAATCTGCTGTAGAAGGCACTCCGATCCGTGACCTCGTTCTCCGTGATTACAAGGATTTTAATATGAACGGCAACGGCGTTGGTTGCGGACAGCTTGAACTGGTTGATCTTTCAATTGTTGATGGTATTAAAGCAGATCTTGAAAAAGATATCCAGGCCCTTAAAGAAGAAAAAGGCCATCACACTGTTCTTCTTATGCTGACCGATATCATGAAAGAAGGCACGGAACTTTTGATCGCTTCAGACGATGAGTCTGTTATCGAAAAAACGTTTGGCGTTGCTCCGGTTGACGGAAAAGTATGGTTGTCCGGCATCATGAGCCGTAAAAAACAGATTGTTCCGGATCTTGAAAAAATTTTTGGTTAAGCAATAAAGACCAAAGGCCCGGGATGAAAATCTATCCCGGGCCCTTTATTTTTTTAAATGATTAATCCTAAAGCCTATCCGGCTGCCTTGGATTTTTCATAACAGACAAGACCACATCTTAAGCACCTGTCTGCCTCAGCCTGAGCTTCCTCTATTGAAAAACCCGTTGAAAATTTATCTGCAGTCCCTTTTTGGGTCTTACGCAATTCCAGGATATTTCTGGGAGAAATATCAACATTGTTCAATAATGCAACATCCTGTAGCACGGATTGTTCAGTTATAAATTTGGAAGACTCCTGGAACTCGATTCCATACATCAGGTTATGAATTGCAGCTGCTGCTTTTCTACCGCCATTGATAGATGCCACAGCAGAAGCATACTCACTGATGACATCCTGATCTGAAAGCAACCCCAGTTCTCTGTTTGAATCCGGTTTCTTCTGTAATTCAACACCTTCCCAGACTAATGGCTCATTATTTTCAATCAGATCTTCTGTTCCATCCTGTTCATCATTTCTTACTGGAACAAACACAAGTTCTGGAAATCTTCCTGATCCGATGATCAATGTATCTGCATCAATAACATGTTTCACACCTGTATCAAGTTCCACATATTCAATTGATTTTAACAGTCCTTCTTCACCCATTACTCTGGTGACACCGGTATTATAAATAATGGTTGCGCCGGCGCTGGACAACTTTTCAATGGCTTCTGAGTCAAAAGAAGAGTCATCCGTATGTTTTCTTGAAATAACTATTATTTTATTTGATCCGTTTTCTTTTAAAATCTTCACAGCTTCCAGCACACTTATACCACCGCCTGCAATAACGACATTCTCCCCGGATGATATATTGATATTCTTATCTGATTTGCTTCTTAAAAGATCGATCAAAAGATATGCCCCGGGAAAAACCGTTTCCGCCTGATCAATACCTCCTCTTGCGAGCCTGGAATCCCAACCGCCGGTAGCGGTAAAAACAGCCTCAAAACCATCTTTTAAAAGCCCTTCAATGGTAAAATCATCGCCGGCCCTGGCATTTGTGTGGATATTCACACCTATTTCTTTTACACCCTCGATATCCCAGTCAAGCACATCCATGGACAATCTTTCCCTGTCAATGGCCTTACGAAGAATACCGCCCAAAGAATCAGTTGCTTCAAAAACTGTTGGATCATGCCCGAGCCTTGCAGTAAAAAATGCAGCTGACAACCCTTCAACACCACCACCGATCACCGCAATTTTTTTCCCTGTTTCCGGCGCTTTATAGGGTATTATCCGCTTATCTTGATTCATTTCATAATCACAGACAAACCGTTTTAAATGATTTATGGCAACCGATTCATCCTGTATAAGTCGTCTGCATTTAAACTCACATAATGCGGGACAAATCCTTGACATAACTGTTGGAAAAGGATTTCTTTCCTTGATTACTTTGACAGATCCTTCATAATCCCCTTCTTTGATCAGCCGGATATATTCTTTAATATCTATACCCGTGGGGCAAGCCCTTTGACATGGCGTAATACACTCTTCCTTTGTATATTCTCTCATAATCCTCCGGGTCACGGATGTGAGCCGGATAATATTTTTAGGACAGACCCTTTCGCAGGCTCCACACCCCGTACATTTTTCCTGATCAACCTTGGGCAGACCATCACTGCCTATTGACAATGCATCAAACATACACGCTTTTACGCAGGTCCCAAGTCCCAGGCACCCGATCCTGCAGAGCTTCATTCCACCGAACAACAACGCAGCTGCCCTGCAATCTGTCACACCAAGATATTTATATTCCATCTCTGCATCTTTGCCATAGTGGCATCCGGGTCCTGCAAATTCAGCTTCTTTATCTGAAACAGATACACCCATAACCTGGGCAATTGCCATGGCCACATCCTCTCCGGCTGCCACACAGGAATTTACATCCTGAACTCCTTTTACAATGGCTTCTGCATTGGCATTACATCCAGGATAACCGCACCCGCCGCAATTGGCACCCGGCAGAATGTCATCAATAGCGACAATTGTTGGGTCTTCATATACGTAAAAAGCTTTTGAAGCAATTACTAAGACAGTACCGATTGCAACCCCAAGTCCGCCCATCATTAAAATAGATTGAAACATGAATATATCCTTACGGTTTGTATTTTCGTTTATTCATTTTAATATTAAAATAATCCACTACTGTATAAGCACTTGAAAAATGAAAAGTCAATAATATCAATAAAATTTATTTTATTTGCTACATTGACAATAATTCACCGACAGTGTACAAAATTATTCGTTGTCAGGGCAAATTGGTGAAATAATTATAAAATCATATCCGGGAAAATAATCATGGAACATAATATTATAGTAATAAACGAAAATGAGTTGACCTTTGAACCTGGTGAGACAATTCTTGAAGTTGCGCAGCGAAATAAAATTGACATTCCCACTCTGTGCCATTTAAAAAATACGATCCCAACCACGACATGCAGGATATGCCTGGTTGAAATAAAGGGTGAGGCAGACCTGGTTGAATCCTGTGCAACAAAAGCAGAACAGGATTATATCATTTTTACGGAATCCTCAAAGGTTGTCAAAGCACGTCAGAAAAATATCAGCAAACTTCTGGCGTCCGGCAATCACAATTGTGCCATAAGAGATTTTGATACGAATGACTGGACATCATTTCAGCTGGATGTTCTTAAAAATGACGGCAAAGAGGACCTTTGTCCGGTGTGGGGCGATTGTGAACTCCAGGATCTTGCCTACCGGTACCAGGTCAAAACCCTTGGTATGCCGTTAAATGGATGCAAGTATGAAACCGAGCGTGTCAATCCTTTTATTATAAGAGATTTTTCAAGGTGTATCCTTTGCGGGAAATGTGTAAAAGCCTGTAGAGAAATCCAGGTGAACAATGCCATTGAGTTCGGATACACAGGCGAAGATCTTAAAATTATAGCCAAAGACGATGCTGCTTTAAAAGATTCTGACTGTGTTTTTTGTGGCGAGTGCATCCAGGTCTGTCCTGTCGGTGCTCTGATACCGGATAAAGCGTTTCGGGACGGCAGGTTTACCGATACAAAAAAAATTAGGACTACCTGTTCGTTCTGCGGCGTTGGATGCCAGATGGATCTGTTTGTCCAGGATAATAAAATTATCAAAATTGATGGGGCTGATACTGATCTTCCCCCCAATAATGCCGCCCTTTGTGTCAAAGGCAGATTTGGATATGAATTTGTTGCTTCCCCTGAACGTCTGACCAAACCTTTAATTAAAAAAGATGGAAAACAGGTTGAAGCGTCATGGGATGAAGCGCTTAATCTTGTGGCCCAAAAATTTTCTTCCATTAAAGAACAATTCGGCCCGGACAGCATGGGGGTTCTTACCTCTGCCAGAATCACCAATGAAGACAACTATATTGCACAAAAATTTACCCGTGCCGTTCTGAAAACCAACAACATAGACCATTGTGCCCGTCTGTGACACAGCTCCACCGTAGCCGGTCTGGCTGCAGCATTTGGAAGCGGTGCAATGACCAATACAATTGCAGATATTGAAACATCTGATATGATACTGGTAACAGGCTCCAATACTACTGAGAATCACCCTGTTCTTTCCAGTTTTGTTAAACGCGCCGTCTTAAAAGGCAAAAAACTCTATGTTATCGAGCCTAGACGGATAAAACTGACAGAACATGCCACTAAATGGCTGCGGCCGACTCCGGGTACGGATATCGCCTGGATCAACGGCATGATGCACGTTATCATCAAAGAAAACCTTCATAACAAGGATTTTATTGAAAACAGGACGGAAAATTTTGAAGCCCTCAAAGAAACGGTTGAAAAATATACTCCCGAACATGTGGAAGATATAACAGGAATCAAGGCCGACGATCTTATTGAAGTTGCCAGGCAGTTTGCTAAAGCACCTGCTGCATCTATTTTATACTGTATGGGAATTACTCAGCATACCTGTGGTACGGATAATGTAAAATCCCTTGCCAATCTTTCCATGCTTTGCGGTCATTTAGGGAAACCAGGCGGCGGAGTAAACCCGCTGCGCGGTCAGAACAATGTTCAGGGTGCCTGTGACATGGGAGGACTGCCCAATGTGTTTACCGCATATCAACTGGTCGGCAATGATGAGGCCAGAAGTAATTATGAAAAGATATGGAATACCACGGGCATGTCAGCAAGCCCGGGATTACCCGTTACAGAAATGATTCAAAAAGCTTATGAGGGAGACTTTAAATCACTCTTTGTTATTGGCGAAAATCCCATGGTTTCTGATCCTGATCTCAATCATGCAAAAAAAGCCATTGCAAATCTGGACTTTTTTGTTGTTCAGGATATTTTCCAGACAGAAACCACAAGGATGGCGGATGTGGTTCTGCCGGCCGTCTGTTTTGCTGAAAAAAACGGCACATTCAGCAATACGGAACGACGGGTTCAACGTGTCAGAAAAGCAGTTGAAGCGCCGGGGGAAACAAAGCAGGACTGGGAAATTATTTGCGAAATTGCCAAAAGAATGGGATATGAAATGTCCTATGAAAACAGCCAGGAAATTTTCGAAGAAATCCGATCTGTCACACCTTCCTACAAAGGAATCACCTGGGACAGAATCGATAAAATCGGCATTCACTGGCCCTGTCCGGATGAAACCCATGAAGGAACACCTATCCTTCATACTGCTCAATTTACCAGGGGCAAAGGGCTCTTCCATGCCATTGACCACACCCCGCCGGCTGAACTGCCGGATGAAAAATATCCCTATATTCTGACAACCGGAAGGGTATTATACCACTACCATACCGGAACCATGACCATGAAAACAGACGGGCTCAACATGCTCTCACCTGAATGTTTTGTGGAAATATCTTCCAATGATGCCCAAAAACTTGGCCTTGATACAGGATCTATGGTGGATGTGTCTTCTCGCAGGGGCAAAATCAGCGCAAAACTTAAAGTATCATCAAAAGCTGTGGACGGAACTATTTTTATCCCCTTCCATTTTGCCAAAGCTGCGGCCAATGAATTGACAAATGCGAAACTGGACCCAATAGCAAAAATACCCGAATTTAAAGTCTGTGCCATAAAGATTGAACCCGGCACAGTTTAAACGCCTGCTAATATAAACCAGCAAAAAGGGTTGATGGAAAAAACATCAGCCCTTTTTTTATATCCTTTTATTCATTGGATCGATTCAAGCAAAGATACAGTCTGTAAAAAATCTTCGGGCAACTCAGCTTCAAAAGACATTCTTTGGCCTGAATAAGGATGCCTGAAAGCAAGCTGCCAGGAATGAAGCATCTGCCTGGGAGCCAGACTCTTTTTTTTGCGGTATCTTCTGGGCTGATATATTCGATCTCCAATCAACGGATGATCAATAGCATAAAAATGCACTCTAATTTGATGGGTTCTTCCGGTTTTTAAAAGAGCTTCAATCAGGCAGGCTGCTTTAAAGTGCTTTTTGACTTTCCAGCATGTTCTGGCAGGTTTCCCGTTTTCATGATTTACAGCCATTATTTTTCTTTTCACCTGATGCCGGCCGATGGGAAGATTGATTTCTCCCTGATTGTCATGAAAGTTTCCGGAAACCAGGGCGAGATACTTTTTCTTCACACGCCGCTGTTTAAATTCTTTTTGCAGAAAATATAAAGCCTCTTTAGTTTTAGCAACGACCATTAAACCGCTGGTATCTTTATCCAGTCTGTGAACAATACCAGATCTGAATGGGCCTTCTCCAACACTTTTTATTTCGGGTTCATGAAACAATAATGCGTTCACAAGAGTTCCGGCCAGATTGCCCGGTGCGGGATGGACCACCAGCCCAGGCTTTTTATTGATAACAATCATATGACTATCTTCGAATTCAATATCCAGATGAATATTTTCAGGTAAAACTGTAGTGTTAATATCTGTATCCGGGATAATTCCGGAAATGATATCACCTGGTTTTACTCTAAACCCTGGTTTCTTTTTTTCATGATTGACAAGAATTTCACTATTATTTATCAGAATGGCGGCCCTGCTTCTGGAACAGGCTTTATAAAAATCGGAAATGACTGTATCAAGACGGGTGCCTTTTTGATCGTCATGTATATCAAAATTTATTTTCATGATAAAAAAAACCGGCAAACTGTTTATGGCCGCCGGTTTTCAAATTTGTTTAATACTAAAAAAGGTTAATTGAAAAGATTCTCAATTTCCTGCATCATGGATTTTTCATCGATATCCTTAGCTGTAGACAGCTCTTGAACCAATAAATTCTGAGCAGTGTCAAGAAGCTTGCGCTCACCAAAGGAAAGATCTTTTTCAAGTTTTAACTGGAAAAGATCTCTGAAGACTTCAGCAACATCATAGATGGAACCGGTTTTAATTTTATCCATATACTCCCTATATCTTCGATTCCATGTCTGGTTATCAGCACCCTGTGCTTTTTCCTGCATAACCTTGTAGACTTCAGGAACCTCTGTTTCAGGGATAACATCTCTTAAGCCCACTGATTCCACATTTGAAGTCGGAATCATGATCACCATACCATTTTCCACAATCTTCATCATGTAAAAGTTCATGGTGTCACCATTTATCTCCTTGCTCTCAATTGACTCAATGCATCCGACACCGTGCGCAGGATAAACAGCCAGGTCACCTTTGGAAAATTCTTTTTTGATTGATGTTATTTTTTCTACCTTGGTTTTTTCACCCATTTGATACCCACCTTTTTTTTAAAACAATTAACCCAATCTAAGTAGAGAAACATATTTTAACAATATTGTCAATGAAATAATTTTATGAGGACTTAAGTATAAATAACATCTTCCCTGAAATTGTTAAGCTTTTCAACGCCTTTTTTTGCCATCTCGACCTGGATTTTTTGAATACGATTTTGAATCTCATATTCAGGAGTATAATGCATTTGAGCCATATCTTTCTGTAAAAAATAATTGTGCAAGAGAATAGAATAAAAAATTTATTTTACCATAACCGCTTAGCGCCTGGTATTAATTAAGTTCATGGCAGAGGTTACGCCATTTTCAAGAATATGAAGGCATGCATCCCTCGCAGAATCGATACAATGATCCAGTATTTTTATTTCTTCAGGAGAAAAATGCCCCAGGACATGCCCTGTTACATCCTTGGTTGATCCTGATCCGGGATGACCGACCCCTACTCGAATCCGGATGCAATCCTTTTTACCAAAAGCATCAATAATGGATCGCACCCCATTATGTCCGCCATGCCCACGACTTTTAACAATTTTAATTTTTCCGAAAGAAAGATCCATATCATCATGAACAATAATGATATCTTCCATACCGACTTTATAATATGAGGCAAATTTATGGATGGGAAACCCACTTTTGTTCATATAGGTTAAAGGCTTTATAAGAAAGACTTCTTTGCCTTTAATCCTTGCTTTTACATACTCAGAATCAAAACGGGATTTATCAATGGTAAGGCGGGATTTTGAAGCCAGTGCTTCAACGACTAAAAAACCGATATTATGACGGGTCCGGGCATAATTCTTACCTGGATTACCCAGACCCGCAATAATTTTAAATTTCGAATCCGACATCTAACAAAGAATTACTCTTCGGAAGTCTCTTCATCAGCAGGAGCAGCTTCAGCTTCTCCCTCTTCCATGAATTCATCTTCTTCTTCAACTTCTTCTTCTTCAACAGTCGGCGCTACAATTGTTATGATTGTAAAGTCAACTTCATGGGGAATTTCAACATTGTCACCCAGATCAATATCTTCAACATGAACTGAATCACCGACTTGAAGATCTGTAATGTCAATCTGGACACTGTCTGGAGTGTCAACCGGTTTACAAACCACATCAAGCTCGCGCCTGATAATCTGAAGAAGACCGCCCTCTTTGACGCCTAGGCTATCACCAATAGCCTCAACCGGGATAGTGACGGTAACCTTTGTATCCATATCAATCTCATGCAGATCAATATGCAGATAATTCAACCCAAAGGTATCCATCTGCATATTCTTAAGCATGACGGTTCTTTCTTTCCCGGAGTCCCCTTCAACCTTAAGATTGAAAAAAAGGCCGGTGGAGCCATGTTCCCTGATGATTTTAATAAAATCGGTGGTTTCAATGGAGATCATCACAGGCTCTGTTTTTGCCCCGTAGGCAATCGCAGGTATAGCATTGTTTCTTCTTAATCTTCTGGCTGCGCCTTTACCCCTGGTGTCTCTTAATTTTGCGTTTAATTCGATTAATTCCAAAGTTCTTTCCTCCGTAGCTGCATGCATGCATGCTTAAATACTAATATATCAATTATTTTATACAAATAGAGAATTTACAGAATCGCCCCTGTAACTGCGCATAATCGCTTCACCAACCAGCTTGGCAATGGATAGCGTCTCAATTTTGTCACATAGTTTTGCTTCTTCAGACAAAGGGATGGTATCTGTCACAACAAGAGAATTTAAAGATGATTTGTTTATTCGATCAATAGCCGGGCCTGAAAGTACGGGATGTGTACAATACGCATGAACCGCTTTTGCGCCCTTTTCCACAATAACACCTGCAGCCTCTGTTAATGTCCCTGCCGTATCAACCATGTCATCAAGGATAATTGCTGTTTTATCCTGAACATCCCCGATAATGGCCATGGCCTTTGCCTTATTTGGCGCACTTCGTCTTTTATCAACAATGGCAAGGCTGGCATGCAGTCGTTTGGCATAGGCCCTTGCTCTCTCAACACCGCCTGCATCGGGTGATACAACGACCAGATTTTCAGGATGACGGGTTTTAATATCATCAATTACAATGGGAGCAGCATAAAGGTTATCCACCGGGCAATTAAAAAACCCCTGGATTTGTCCGGCATGAAGATCCATTGTTATCACCCTGTGAACGCCTGTATTCTCAAGAAGGTCTGCAACTAACTTAGCGCTGATGGGAACCCTGGGGGATACTTTCTTGTCCTGTCTTGAATATCCAAAATAAGGGATGACCGCGGTAATTCTACTGGCAGAAGACCGCTTAAACGCATCAATCAAAAGCAGCAGTTCAACAAGATTGTCATTCACAGGTTTGCAAGTGGACTGGATTACAAAAATTTCCTGTTTTCTGACGTTCTCATGAATTTCAACCTGTGTCTCTCCATCACTGAAACGGGTGACTTTTAATCTTCCCAACGGTTTTGCAAGATATTCCGAAATCCTGCTTGCAAGGTCAGGGTTCGAGTTCCCAGCAAAAATTGACAAGCCATTCATATCAAATCTCTTTTTTTCAAATTATTAAAATATGGCTGGGGCGAGAGGATTCGAACCTCTGAATGCAGGGATCAAAACCCTGTGTCTTGCCACTTGACGACGCCCCAGTAAAATTAAACTCACAGCTTTAATTAAACGAGGAAAGAAATACTTTTCTTTTGCTCTTGTTCCAATGTTTCAAGAGCCTCTCATAGCCCTTGTTTGCATTTTCACGGGCTGAAAAAAGAGCAAAAAGAGACGAGCCGCTTCCCGTCATAAATACTCTTCTTTTCAGCAACAACTCCATCTCTTCTTTTGTTTCTTTGATTTCAGGATAGAGCCTGTACGCCGATTCTTCAAGGTCATTGTACGCCTGATCCCTTATATCAAATTCCTGCCCCCGTAACAGTACATTCAAACTAGTCTTTATATTATATTTTTGGTTTACTGTCAATCTAAAATCAATATTTTTATACACTTTTGCTGTTGATGCAAAAATCCCAGGGTCACATAAAACAAGATGATACGGCCTCAGGTTTAGCACTTTTTCAAGCCTTTCTCCAACGCCTTTTACAATTGCCGGGCTTCCAAAAATGAAGAAGGGAATATCTGCACCGAGCTTCAACCCCATCTCCATCAGTTCTGCCTTTGAAAAAGGCATTTTATAATGAGCGTTCAAAGCAATTAAAACTGCTGCTGCATTACTGCTTCCACCGCCCAGTCCCCCGCCGGGGGGAATTCTTTTTATGATTTCAATGGAAAGACCTTTTTTTTCTTTAAAGCCGTGTGTTTTCAAAGAATGATAAAATAATACCGCTGCTTTACAGGCAAGATTTGAATCATCTTCCGGCACATATGGATGATCACATGCAATTGACAATTCTTTTTTTGAAAAATCAATATAAATATCATCACACAGATCTATCTGTGTCATCAAAGAATAAAGATTATGATATCCATCCTTCCGTCTGGAGGTAACATATAAAAACAGGTTTATCTTTGCAAATGATTTAACCTTTTTTATCAAGCTTTTGCCTCAACAAATGCCATCCTGATTTCACTGAGAAGCACCTTGAGCAGGTTATTTTCTTCCTCAGTTAAATTCCCTTTGGTTTTTTCTTCCAGCATGGCGATCATCTCTATGGTATGCTTTGCAAGGGCAAGGTTAGTGCTTTTTTTTCCTGTTGACGGTTCTTCAACCTTGCCAAGCTGAACCAGTCCTGATGAATATAGTGATAAAATAAAGCTTGAAAAATCAATCTTTAGCGGATCCTTGCTTCCTGACTGAGTATCACTCATTGTGAAACCGTTTCCTTTGGCCATTTTCTTTCTCCTTGAATAAATTTCTTATTCTAATGTCCATTGAACATTAAAGTGATCTTTTGTCACCGATGCAAGGTATCCATCAAAATAAAAATTTTCAACTAAATATTTTTTACCTAAATACTGAACAACTAAATTCTCATCATCAACAACCTCTTTTATTTTTACTTTTGGCAGCCCCCGCATCCCATCTCTTGTTTTTTTTAACACCGCTTCTTTTGCTGTAAATACTCTAAAAAAAATTATATTTTTATCCTGATTCCTGAAATGGCGTTTCTCTTCCGGCTCAATAATTCTTTCAAATAAAGCATCAGAAATATCTTTAATCCGCTCCAGATCGATCCCAATCTTTTCTTTTGAAACAACCCCTGCCACAAAATCAAGTTTATGGCTTACAGACCAGCAGAACCCATTTGATGACCTGGGGGCACCCAAGGCATCTTTTTCAAATATGTCCACATAAAGCTTTGCTTTCAAGGATGAAATCCTTGCACTTTCTCTGGCAAACTGACTTAAGGCAGCAACTTTCTTTTTCCCTTTCAAAGCTTTAATCGTTTCAGGTACCTTTGTAATAACCGGATATAAAAAAATAATCAGCTCTCCTCATTTTCCAGTTGAATAATAATATCTGCAACTGTTGCACCTTCTCCTTCCTCATGTACAAACAAGGGATTGATATCCAGCTCTTTTATCATGGGATGGTTGTCTGCCATGGCTTTGAGCGAAACAATATGTTTTTCTACGATTTCAATATCTGACGGTTTCTCCCCGCGCAATCCTTTAAGGATCGGATATCCCTTAACGCTCTTAACCATTCTTCTTGCCACGTTCCGGCCCATGGGGGATAACCTGAAAGCAACATCTTTATAAACCTCAACAAATATACCACCCAGTCCAAACATAACGGCATGCCCGAAAACAGAATCTTTTGATAATCCCAAAATAACTTCCTTACCCTTTGGGACCATTTTTTGAATCAGAACACCTTCTATCTGCGCTTCAGGATTATAGGCTTTGGCTCTTTCCAAGATTGTTTCAAAGGCTTCTTCTACGCCTTTGCCCTCCTCAATACCGACAATAACGCCACCGGCATCGGTCTTATGCAGAATATCAGGAGATACAATTTTCATCACAACCGGATACCCGATCCGGTCTGCAATTTTGCAGGCATCTGTCTTGTTTTTAGACAAAGCCATGGGAAGCGTTTTGAACCCGTAACATTTAAGAAGTTCATTTCCATCCAGCTCACCCAAAACCATTTTGTCTTCTTTCAAATATTTTTCTATAATTTCTTTTGCTTTAACCGTGTCATACTCCAAATTAAACTGCGGCAAAATTTTTCTGAAGAGCCATTTCATCCCTTGTCTTAAGGCACCTAAAGATCTGGCAGCACTTTCCGGGAACTGATAAACAGGAATTTTATGCTTTTGTAATAATTTAACGCCATCCGATACATCCACAACTCCCATAAACGAACAGACAATGGGCTTTATACTGTTTCTGGCAATATTAACAATAACCTGAGCAGTGCCAATGGCATCGGTCATGGATTGAGGTGTTAATATAATCAAAACAGCATCTACACCACGGTCACCTAATACAGTGGCCAATGTATTTTCATACCGGTCCTTGGCTGCATCCCCGATCACATCAACAGGATTGTGGAAATTGGCTGTGGCCGGCAGGTGTTTTTTTAATTCTTTAATGGTGTCTTCTGAAAATTGGGCAAGCTTCAATCCGGATTGTTCGCTCATGTCAGTAGCAATAATACCGGGTCCGCCTGCATTTGTGATAATGGCAATTTTATCGCCTGTCGGATATTTGTTGCCTGCAAATGCCTGGGCATAATCAAACAATTGATTGACCGACACACAGCGTAAGATTCCAGACATGGTAAAAATCGCATCATACAAAGCATCAGAGCCTGCAAGGGCACCTGTATGAGAAGCTGCAGCCCTTGCACCGGCATCTGAAGAGCCTGATTTTATGGCAATCACATGGGTGGGGTTGGTTCCTGAAGTCATTTCTCTGACTTCTGATATAAATTCTTCTGCGCTCCGTGAAAGTTCCTCCATATATATCATCACCACATCTGTATCAGGATCATTATAGTAATATCTTAATAAATCCAGTTCATCCACATCTGCCTTGTTTCCGATTGAGATGAATTTTGAGAAACCAAACCCTTTGTCTGCCGCATAATCAAGCACAGCCGTACAAAGTGCTCCGCTCTGAGAAATAAATGAAACATTTCCAGGAGCGGGCATTCGTGCCGAAAAGGAAGCATTCAGGGATACTTTTTCAGATGGATTAATCACCCCCAGGCAGTTAGGCCCCACCAGCCTTACTCTGGCATTGGCACACAATGTCTTGATTTCTTTTTCAATCTGAGCCCCTTCGCCGCCCACCTCTTTAAAACCGGCAGAGACAATCACTATTCCTTTGACACCCTTTACAATACAATCTTCTACTGCTTGCAAAGCAGCTTTTGGAGGAAGAATAATCATACCCAGATCAATGGGATCGGGAATATTTTTTATACTGGTGTAGCACTTGACACTTAATACGGATTTTGCTTTTGGATTAACCGGATAAAGGGTGCCTGTAAATCCTCCGGATAAAATATTAGCAAAAATATCATGTCCTACCTTTCCTTTTTGAGTTGACACCCCTATAACAGCTATGGTTTCAGGTGCAAATATTGCATCCAGCCTATCCATTCTTCCCCCTTTATGTATTCAAGCTAATTGTATATTTTCCATTTAAGATATATCAAAGAATTAATCTGTCCATACTATCATCTTAAAAAACAATTTTCTACAATTTGCTTTAACACCAATTTGCTTTTCAGACGATAAGATAATCGCAAGCAGATCCTTTCAATTCCAAAGAACCGTCAGCGCCAAAAACAAAGGGAAACTCCGGTATGTACTCTGTGTTCAGCTATCCGGGTTAAATCGCGGAGGAATGCCGCCCACAACAGCTTCATAATACCGGTAAAGGGTTTTTTCCCCCAGCAATTCATCCACCTGGCGCTGAATGGCCATGCGTTCCTCGCTGTGCATCCATTTGTTCCAGTCTTCAAGGGAATTCCAAGTGGTGATGATTAGATACTCCCCTTCACAGTCTAAACAACTGAAAGTTTGATCGGTCAGAAAACCAGGCTGAACTGTTGCCCTGGATCTGAGTTGCACGATCAAAGGGGCTAATCGGCCTGCCATAGTCTCATCCTTTACGGATCGTCTGATAATAATGGAAACTGCCATAATATCCTCCTTTTTATAAAAACGATGATTATTAAACAAAAAAGTATTGATAAAGGCTACAGAGCATAAACAATCAAAAGATACTGAGGGTGAAGAAATTGACAATTTAGTTTCAATTTTGATGATATAATATTTTTCACTTTATCAATTTGTCTGATTTGTTGTCAATCTGTAATCAAACTTCCATAAAGATAATTATCTGATAAAGGAGAGAAAGTCAGGCCTGAGTTCAAGGGGGAGAGGGTGAAGACTTGCCTCACTATTCCGAAAGAATCCAAAAAAAAGCCGGGATCAACGATTGTCGATCCCGGCTGTTTAAAAATGCGCTGCTCTGAAAATTTTATATATCAGGTCTTATTTCAGTGCATACTGAGCAGACTTCAGTGTGTTTTTCATGAGCATGGCAATGGTCATGGGGCCTACACCGCCTGGAACAGGTGTTATTGCTCCTGCAATCTCTTTGGCAGCATTGAAATCTACATCACCACTAAGAATGGCTTTTCCTGTTTTTTCATTCATACCGATACGATTAACACCAACATCAATTACGGTTGATCCAGGTTTAATCCATTCGGGTTTTACTAGCCCTGGAACACCAGCTGCAACAATCAGGATATCAGCACGTTTGCAATGGGAAGCAAGATCTTTTGTACGGGTATGTACAATAGTGACCGTTGAATTAGCACCCACACCTTTTTGCGCCATCATCATGGCAATTGGTTTTCCAACAATATTGGATCTTCCCACAACAACCACTTCTGCTCCGGATGTTTCAGTGCCTGATCTTATGATCATTTCCTGGATACCGGCCGGAGTGCAGGGATAAAATTTTGCTTCATCACCACCGATCATGAGACGACCTACATTGACCGGATGGAATGCATCCACATCTTTGTCCGGGTCAATGGCAACCAGTACTTTTTTGTCATCAATATGTTTGGGCAGCGGCAGTTGTACAAGGATACCGTGGATATCGGGATCATTGTTATATTTATCAATCAAGCCTAAAAGATCTTCTTCAGAAATATCTTCGGGCTGATCATCTTGAATCTCATGAAATCCCAGACTGATCGCAGTCTTGACCTTAAGGGTAACATAGCTGATGGAAGCAGGGCTTGATCCCACAAGAATCGTAACAAGTCCCGGTACCTTGCCATGTTTTTCTTTCATCTGATCGACTTCCTCTTTGACCTCAGCGAGGATCGCCTTTCGTATTTCTGTACCGCTTATAATTTCAGCAGTCATATTTTGTCTCCTTTATTTAGAATACACCTTGAACTTTACCAGTCTCAACATCCACATCCACTCTCTTGAATGCTGGATTGGAGCCAGTACCCGGCATGAGTGAGATCGCACCAGCTACCGGAACGATAAATCCAGCACCGCCGTAAGTTAAGACTTCTCTTATATTCAATCTCCAACCTGTAGGTACGCCCTTAAGTGCAGGATTGTCGGATAAGGACAGATGGGTTTTAACCATGCAAAGACCAAGACCTGCAAGCTCAGGATCAGCCTGAATTCTTGCAAGAGCAGTATCTGCTTCAGCAGAATAATCAACACCATCAGCGCCATAAACTTCCTTGGCAATCAGTTCAATTCTCTCTTTAACCGGCAGATCAAGTTCATACAAGAATTTAAATTCTGTTTTATCTTCACAGGCTTCAACAACAGTTTCAGCAAATTCGACAGCACCGTCTCCACCATGTTCCCAATGACGGGAAAGAGCAACTCTTGCACCTTCAGCTTCACAAAGTTCACGAACTTTTGCAATTTCAGCATCTGTATCTGTATAGAATGCATTGATACAAACAACAGGAGCGATTCCGGCTTTTCTAACATTTTTAATATGATGGATAAGGTTGGCACAACCTGCTGCAACCCATTCAACGTTTTCTGATGCATATTCTTCCGGCATGGGTTTACCTGGTACGGGGACAGGAGCGCCACCATGGCATTTAAGTGCTCTAATGGTTGCAACAACAACAGCGCAATCGGGTTTAAGACCGGAGAAACGACATTTAAGATTCCAGAATTTTTCAAATCCGATATCTGCACCAAAGCCGGATTCTGTTACATGATAGTCAGCCAGTTTCAGACCGACTTTATCAGCAATAACTGAACTCTGACCAATGGCAATATTCGCAAAAGGACCGGCATGAACAATAACAGGCTGTCCTTCAAGCGTCTGCATCAAGGATGGATTCAATGCATCTACCATCCATGCCGTCATGGCGCCGGCAACCTGAAGATCTTCGGTTGTAACGGGTTTACCCTTTTTAGTATAGGCAACAACGATTTTACCCATTCTTTTACGCATGTCGGCAAGATCATTTGAAATGGACAGGATTGCCATCACTTCTGAAGAAACCGCAATACCGAATTTTGATTTCATCATGAAACCGTCAGATTTACCATTGACGCCGTCAATACCAATAACGATGTTACGAAGTGCCTGGCAGCAGAAATCCATGATCCATCCCATTTCTACTCTTGTGGGATCAATATCGATTCTTTTCATGCCGGAGAGTCTGTCAAGCTGCTCATCCGTATAATTTCTCTCATGCTGCATACGGGAAGTCAGTGCAACCATTGCAAGGTTATGGGCATTCATAATGGCATTGATATCACCTGTAAAACCCAAAGAAAAAGGGGTTAAAGGAATACATTGTGCCAAGCCGCCGCCTGCTGCAGAACCCTTGATATTCATGGTGGGTCCGCCGGATGGTTGACGAATCGCTGCGCCTACATTTTTACCGATTTTACCAAGACCCTGAACAAGCCCCATTGCTGATGTAGACTTTCCTTCACCCAGAGGTGTAGGAGAAATGGCTGTTACGTCAATGTATTTTCCGTCGGGTTTGTCTTTAAGACGATCAAGTACTGCTCTGAAATCTATCTTTGCGATATAGTGACCCTGGGGAAGAAGCTCTTCTTTTGTCAGCCCCAGTTTTTCACCGACTTCATAGATTGTAAGCATTGTTTTTTCTGCATCTTCTGCAATTTCCCAGTCTAAATGTTTGGTTGGATCTAGTGCCATAGTTTACTCCTTATATTGCTGTGGGCTCAATTTAAGTGAACCGTTAAAAAAAAGTAATGATGAAACCAATATATACATTTGGCCATAAAAATCTTAACAACATCATCTACCTATTAGATAAAAAGTAAAAAATCAACTTTTTTCGCCCATACGATTTGCATTTATTAACTAAATCTCATTCACCCATATACCACATTGTGGAAAACCTATAGAACACCTTATTCTATAGGGGTTTTGGTGATTATATCTTAAAACCATTAAATTCACTCCTCTATTGACAAAAAACCACACAAATTATAATCATATCCTGTTATCAATAAATTTATGATAAGGGCACTTATATGGGAAGATATATCAAGTTAGTGATATCTGAGTTTGATTTAGCTATCCCATTATATATTTGTCCTTTTCTGATAACATCATGTCAGTTTAATCTTAACCCCCCCCAACTTATAACTATCTTTAATCTTAGGAGGTAAAAGTGGGATTTGAAATAACCAGAGAAACCTATGCCGGCAGTATCAAAGGCATCACCATTGGGAAAGGTGAGAATGCCCTTACCGTCGGCGGACAAACCAGTTACCCTTTTTACCAGTTTGAAGGTGACATGCCCAACAAACCCATCATTGCGATGGAAATCTGGGATATGGAACCAGAAGACTGGCCGGAAGCAGCCCAGGCACCATTTAAAGACGTTCTGTCTGATCCTGCTGCATGGGCCAAAAAATGTGTGGATGAGTATGGCGCAAAAGCCATTGTTCTGCAATTAAAAAGTATAGACCCCAATGATAAGGATGCCAGTGCCGATGATGCAGCTGCAACAGTTAAAAATGTCTTAGGCGCGATCAACGTTCCCCTGATTGTCTGGGGATGTGCAGTTCCTGCCAAGGATGAAGAAGTATTAAAAAAAGTGTGTGAAGCATGCGAAGGTGAAAACCTGATCATCGGTCCTGTTGAAGAAAAAAACTACAAAGGTGTCGGTGCGGCTGCCATGGGATATGGCCACACTGTCATCTCTTCTTCTCCCATTGATGTCAATCTTGCCAAACAGGTCAACATCCTTCTTGAAAACCTGGGTGTTAACCTTGGCAATGTTATTGTTGATCCCACCACTGGTGGCCTTGGATACGGGCTTGAGTATTCCTATTCTGTAATGGAACGTCTGTCCCAGGCAGCCATGACCCAGGGTGATGACAAGCTCCAGAATCCCATGATCAACAATCTGGGTAATGAAGTCTGGAAATGCAAGGAAGCCAAACAGACTGTAGAAGACGCTCCTGAACTGGGTGATCCTGAAAAAAGAGCTGTTCTCATGGAAGCTGTTGGTGCGGTATCATACCTGCTTTCAGGTTCCAGCATACTGATGATGCGTCATCCCGAATCTATCAAGCTTGCAAAGGCATTTATTGATCTTATCTCTGACGGTGGCTCTGCAATGGATGTTGCCCCGATTACAAAACAGCTTGATGATGTTGAAATTGATTTCGC
>JAHOYS010000034.1 GCA_019038815.1 Desulfobacterales bacterium
GGCGAGAATGAGGCCAAAGTTTTACCTTTGCGCCTGCCGGCACATCTGAGTTTATAATCCACCTGTGATCAAACTGGAATGTCCAATGGAGTAAGCCTTGCTGATCATCTTACAAATTGGATGCCGGATTGTTTTAACATGGTCAGGTAAAAAAACGGTCGATAAAGTGGCTATGGTCAATCATATAATGGTGATAAAAACAACTATTCTCTTACATATTGTTTGTAGAATAGATATATTTTCCACGTGATGTATATTTCCAGAAACATTGAGCCCGAGTTGTATGGGTTTGTCAAGTTTTTAGATGAACACAAAGATGTACTCTTGGTGGAAGGAGGCCTGGCCGCATTTTTTATGAGTTTTATTTTTTTTAATCTAAAGGGCTTGTCTGGCAAATTCAATGAATTTTTTACAAATTGGAGACAAGGTCCTTTTCTTTGACATGGTCAGGTAAAAAAAACGGTTAAGATCAAGGTCTTTTACGGACAAGGCTTTTAAACGCCCTTTGTCGATATCATCCTGCACTGCAATGGTTGACAGGATGGATATCCCGACATTATTTAAAATGCCTTGAATGACAGAGACCGTGTTTCCCATAGTAATACTTGCATTAATTTTCTTTGAGTTGAATCCGGCGTTATCCATACTTTTAAGGATGGATTGCCATGTCCCCGACCCTTTTTCCCTTGCTATAAAAGCTTCTTCAAAGAGTTTCGGGCAGTCAATAAATGTTCTTTTTGCCCATTTGTGGTTTGAAGGAATAATCAGTTTCATTTCATCAGCAACAAGTCTTTCCTGTTTGATCTGAGGATCATCTATTTTCGCACCGACAATGCCGACTTCTATTTCCCCCTTTTTGATCTTCTGGACAATTTGCAGGGTGTCACCTGTTGTCAATTCAATTGCAATATCAGGGAATTGTTTTGAAAAGGGCCCGATGAGCCTGGGGATGATATATCCGGAAGGAATGGTGCTGCCACCGATAAAAAGATCCCCTTTTGTTCTTCCTAAGAAATCGTGCATGGCTGATTTCGTATGATCTCTAAGGGCTAAGAGCTTTTTTGAATATTGATATAGAATCTTACCTGCTTTTGTGGGTTCTGTAGTTTTTCCAAGTCGGTCTAAAAGGCGGCATTGGAAATAGTCTTCAAGTTCTTTGATGTGGCTGCTCACCGTTGGCTGGGAAAGATTAATGGTGGAGGATGCCTTTGAAAAGCTTTTGTTTTCAACTACTGATACAAATATATGAAGTTGCCACAGGTCCATGTTTATGCCTCTATTTTTTTTGGGGGAGGATATTTTTCCAGCATTTTAATATGGACTGCTTCGGGTACCATATCGCTGATATCTCCGCCAAACTGTGCCGCTTCCTTAATAATAGAAGAACTGGTAAAAATCCACCTGAACCCGGTCATCAAAAATACAGATTGTACTTCCTTGTTCAGCTTTCTGTTCATCAATGCCATCTGAAATTCACTTTCAAAATCAGAAATGGCCCTCATCCCCCGGATAATGGCCACGGCATTTTTTATCTTTGCATAATCCACAAGAAGTCCGCCAAAAGAATCGACCTGAACTGAATTTTTACCGTTAAAGCTTTGTTTGATCATTGTCACTCTTTCGTCCATGGTGAACAATGATTTTTTTGAGGGGTTATGCAGCACTGCGATAATAACCTGGTCGAAAATCTCCAGAGCCCGTTCAATAATATCAATATGTCCGTTTGTTAAGGGATCAAAAGAACCGGGGTAGATTGCAATTTTATTTTTATTTGCCTTTTTATCTGCCATTGGTGAGCCATCCTTTTAAATTTTGTTAATAAAGGAAATAATTGTTTTTGAATATTTTTTTTGTTGGTAAATGTCAAGGGTTGAAAGTCCAAGTTGGAGACTTTCTGTGCAGGATTGTTCGGCAATGATGATACTATTCTCATCCAGAAGGTCTGTAAATGATTCTTTTTGAAGAGTGTGTTCAATATATCCTTTTCTATATGGCGGATCAATGAAGACAATGTCAAACCGCTGTTCATTGAGGTTTTCGGGCATGGGTTCTCTTATGATATCACAAGAGATGACGGTGGCTTGGTTTTCAAGTCGGCAAAGTTCAAGGTTCTGATGGATGATATTGCAGGCAAGATCAATAAATGTGGTATGACAGGCTCCACGGCTTAGAGCTTCTATGCCCAAAGCACCGGTTCCGGCAAAAAGATCAAGAACTCTTGCCTTCCTGACCTTTTGTCCTATGATGTTAAAAACAGCCTCTCTGGTACGATCAGATGTAGGGCGTATTTGCTGGCCCTGAACTTTAACAAGTTTCCTGCCTCTGCAGCTGCCACTAATTACTCTCATAAAGCTTATAAGATACTTTTTTTTATATATTTCACACTGGTTCCAAGTTTTTTGGCCGCAGATTTCAGGTTCCCTCCCTCCCGGGAAAGCTTTTGCTTTATAAATTCCTTTTCAAACTGCTTTTTCGCAAGGTTTAGATTGTCTTCATAAAGGGAAAGATCTTTTTCCATCAATTGGATTGGTTTGTATTCCGGATTATAGGGTTGAGGGATATCTGCCACATCAATATGGTCTGACTCAACCATGATTGAAAGCCTTTCAAGAAGATTTTTCAATTCCCTGACATTGCCCGGCCAGTCATAGGCAGCAAGAAGCTTGAGAGTGTTTTCAGAAATGGTTTTCTTTTTTTCTGAAGACTGCTTGGATAATTTTTCAAGAAATGTGTCCACAAGCATTGGAATATCTTCTTTCCTCTCCCTTAACGGTGGCACTTGAATGGGTATCACGTTAAGTCTGAAATAAAGATCTTTCCTGAAATTGCCGTTCTCAATCTCTTTTTCAAGATTTTTATTTGATGAAGCAATAAGACGGACATCCATATGAAGGGTCCTTCCTCCGCCGATTCTTTGGAATGTCTTTGATTCAAGAGCTCTTAAGATTTTTGCCTGGGTGTTGATATTCATATCCCCGATTTCGTCAAGAAAGAGTGTTCCCCCCGAGGCCAGTTCAAATTTGCCTTTGTTTTTTGATGTGGCTTCTTCAAAAGCACCTTTTTCATGGCCAAAGAGTTCACTGTCAAGACTCTCTTCGGGGATGGCCGCGCAATTTATTATGATTAAGGGCTGTTCAGGTCTTAAGCTGAATTGATGAATGGTCCTGGCAACCATTTCTTTTCCTGTGCCGTTCTCTCCTGTAATCAGGATAGAGGCATCTGAAGGGGCTGCATTCGTGATTTCCCCATACAGTTTTTGAACGGCAGGACTGGTACCGGTAATGGAATTTTTTTCAATACTTTTTTTGCGCAGGTATATATTTTCTTCTTCAAGTTTTCTAAAATTCAGAGCATTGTTGATGGTGACCATGACCTTGTCGATGGATAATGGTTTTTCAAGAAAATCATAAGCTCCTGATTTTGTTGCATCAACCGCAGACTCAATGGTTCCATGGCCTGTAATCATCACAACAGGAAGACTGGGCATTATTTTTTTAATTTCTTTTAAAGTTTCAATCCCATCCATTCCCGGCATCCAGATATCAAGCAGGACAATGTCAGGGGATTCAGCCTCAATTTTTTTTAATGCTTCATACCCGTTAAAGGCATGCATGACTTCAAAGCCGTCATCTGAAAGAATTCCTTCAAGAGACTCTATGATAGTTATTTCATCATCAACAATTAACACAGCAGGATACATGCTTCTTTCTCCTGTAAGACGGTTAGATTATCAAGCTTGAAGCTCAATAATGAATTTTGCACCTTTGGGCTTGTTATCCTGAACCCTTATTACACCATTATGATCGGAAATGATAGAGTGGACAATGGCAAGGCCAAGTCCCATACCCGATTTTTTGGTGGAAAAGTAAGGCTCAAACAACTTGGTTTTTTCTTTATCAGATATTCCTTTGCCGTTGTCAGCTATTTCAATCCTCACAATTTTCAAAATCTCATCATAGGAGATATCAATCAGGATCATCCCTTTTTTATTTATCGCATAAACAGCATTATCAATCAGGTTGATAAATGCCTGTTTCATATGCTGCTGATCCAGTTTCAGCATTGGAATATTTTCAGCAAACCTGGATTGAATATCAACATTTTCAAGGCCTTCCCTGTACAGTGCAATTGTTTCAAGAACAATATTTTCAATTTTGCACCGGGCAACATTTGCATCCGGAAATTTTGCAAATGCGGCAAACTGGTTGACAAGATTTTTGATCAGGTCCACATGTTCCACAATAGTGTCTGCACAACTGGTAAAAATTTTATCATTAATCTGGTCGCCATATCTGCGCTTTAATCGTTGAGCGGATAATTTTATCGGTGTCAAGGGATTTTTAACTTCATGGGCAATTCTTCTGGCAACCTCTCTCCATGCAGCGACTCGCTGGGCTTTTTCAAGTTCGGTGACATCATCAAAGACCAGCACGGCTCCTACATTTTTATCCTGATCATTTTTTAATGTATTAAAATTTAAGGAAAAGTGTTTGGGGACTCCTGAAACCGTTGCAGAAAGTGGAATCTCAAGGGTTTTCTGGCCCTGGGCTACCTGGTTGTAAATTTTATTGGCAATTCGTAAATAATCGTTTTTTAAGACATCTTTGAAATTATGGTTTAAAATATTACGGCTGTTAATATCTAGCATGGATTCAGCAGCCTTGTTGATGGTAATTATGGTTCCCTTATTATCAATGGAGATCACCCCGGCAGAAATATTTTTTAATACAATTTCAATATATTGGCGGCTCTTTTCAAGTTCGGCATTCTGTTGTTCCAGCATCTGGCCGGAAAGCGCAATCTGTTCCCTTCCTGCGGCAAGTTCTCTGGTCATTAAATTAAAGGAGTTGATAAGGGTTCCGATTTCATCGTCCGTCTGAAAGTCAATTTGATAGTTTAAATCTCCGTCAGTGACCCGTTGCGTTCCTTCTGCAAATTTCATCAGGGGAATTGTAATGGATTTTGCCATCTGAAATCCAAACCAGATAGCACAGAAAACAACGAGAAGTGCAACAATAGAAAGCGCAATATAATATGCTATCTGAGCTGGTTTTTTCGCCATTTTGAGCTGCTGATACTCCTCTACTCCTTTTAAAATGGCCTGCAGGTTCCGGGACAGTTCCGGTGATACCAGAGTGGTGATAACAATAAATGCTTTGGCTTTTTTGGGGTCGGTTCCAAAGGGAATGGCTGCAATTGTTCTTAAAAATTCACCTTCTTTGATGTTTTGTGAAATTGTGTGGTTCTGCTTTCCTTCAAGGATGCCGGTTAAATCATTACTGGTCAGAAGGCCGAAATGAAGGTTTTCCAGTTCATTTGCCAGTGACAGGCTGACACGCTTGGCATCAGGAGTATAAACCTCAACCGCATGCCGGTTAAATGCCCGTTGTATGACCTGGGTATATCGGGTCAGTTTTTTCTCATTTTCTTTATCTAAAAGCTTTCGGGAATCAATTTGAAAGGCAGCTCTTTTGGCAAAGAATTCATTTTTTTCTTCAATATATTCATAAAGTTTTTGGCCGACAGTTAATGAGCTGTCCAGGGTTTGTTCAACCGGGGCATTAAACCAGAAGGCAATGCTTGTGGAAATAAAATGAATTGAAAAGAAGAAAAGAACCGTTGTCGGCAAAAGAGCAAGGACAATAAATGCGGTGACTAACCGGGTTTTGAGCTTGGACCCTAAAATATTATTCTTTTTTTCATAGTACAGCTTTGCAAGATTTCTAAAAACCAGTAAAATCAATGCAAGCAGCAGCAATAAATTAGTGTTTATCAGGATAAACATTAATACCGTGCTGGATAAGGGAAAATTACTGCCGAAATTAGTGATCCGGGTTTCAATAAATGTCAGGACCCCGACTGCAATCAGGATAAGGAGAATTAAAATACCTTCTCTTTTTTTTCTGGTCCGTTCGGTTTCTGAGTTTTTTGATTCATCCATATGTTTAATTTCAGGCACGATCTGTCAATATGAATGTTAATAGGTAAAATTTATTAAATACCAGTTTGTTTCAAAATTCCAAAAAGAGACAAAAAAGAAAACATAGTGAAGTGATAAGGGTAAGGTGACTTTATCAAGCTCGGCCTTGATTCTAAGCTGGTATTTATCCCCTTTAACAAGTTGATTCAATGGTATTATTGTTAAATTGTCCATTTCGGTCATCAAAGATTTTGCCTCCTCAAATGATGGTGTGATAATTGCCTTTTCATTTTTCCAGGGTCGCAAAACAGAGAACTCTTTTTTCAGGGAATTATATTTTAGTGTGGATTTAATCTGGATATCGGATATTTCTTTGTCAAACCATGAGTCACCCGTTTTATATAGATTAATATAAAAAGAAAAAGTGGTTGGAATACCATTGAGGACAGCCTGGTTTATTTTTGGGGTAAAGGCCTGTTTTACATCAAAATATGTCAGCAGATCATCCCTTGTGTTCGCAAGTTTTATATTTTCTATAACAGCATCCTCTTCTGCAAATGCAATAGAGGGCAATAAAGAAAAGAGTATAATACTCACTGACATAAACAGTGTAACAGCCGTTCTATGGAAGAAAGCTCGCATCATTGTATAAAAATACTGTTTAAATTTTTGCCGGTCCTGTTTCCCAGGCATCTTTGTTTTCTAAAAATGTTTTAATGAATAAATGATTCAGGGTATGTCCTGATTTGTGGGTAACGATATGCCCCTGAATTGGCATGCCAAGCAGGGAGAAATCTCCAAGACTGTCTAAGAGTTTATGCCTGACAAATTCGTCAGGATACCTTAACCCTTCTTCATTTAAAATTCTATCTTTATCAATAATGATGGCATTGTCAAGGCTTCCACCCTTACCGAGACTGAATTTTTTTAAAAGTTCCAAGTCCTGGATAAATCCGAATGTTCTGGCATGGCTGATTTCTTTTTCAAAATTATTTTTGGCCCGGTCAAATGTGATTTCCTGTTTTCCGATCAAAGGGTGGGCAAAATCAATCCGGCAGGTAATTTTAAAACAGGGTTCCGGATACACAATAACTGATTTGTCATTATCAATTACTTCAATGGGTTTTTTAACGATAAAGAATTGTTTTGGCACAGTTTGTTCCACAACACCTGCATTTTTAATGAGTTGTGTAAAAATCCCGGCACTTCCATCCATAATGGGAATTTCATAATCATCGACTTCCACCAGGGCATTATCTATCCCTAGACCTGCAAAACTGGCCATTAAATGTTCAATTGTTGAAACAATGGTTCCGTTGGTTCCAAGTACCGTTGCAAGACTGGTATCAATGACTATCTTAAAAAGTGCCATGATATCCTGAGTGCCTGGCAGATCAAGCCGCCTGAATTTTATACCATGGTTTTCCGGCGCAGGTTTTATTGTCAAATGAGTCTGTTTTCCGGAATGGACGCCTGTCCCTGAGACAGAGACACTTTGTGAGAGGGTTTGTTGTAAAAAATATCTTATCATAAACTATCGGTTTATCTTTATTGCCAATTTAAAATTTAGTTTGCTATATATAGCTGGTTTTAATACACAAAGCAAAGCAAATGAGAAATTTCTTTGGTTCATTCTTATTTTTTGATAAAGAAAAGTAAAATATATATAGTGCAAAAAATGGTATAATAACTATTAGACTGTTTGAAAAGGAGTGATAATTGCTTGCAAAAGTAAACTCATGCTCAGTGGCAGGGATTGATGGATTTATTGTTGAGGTTGAGGTTGATATTTCCTATGGTCTCCCGGTTTTTAATATTGTCGGGTTGCCGGAAGTTTCTGTCAGGGAGAGCAAAGACCGGGTTAAAACAGCGATAAAAAATTCAGGTTATACATTTCCCATGGAAAGGATTGTCGTCAACCTGGCTCCTGCCGATGTTAAAAAGGAAGGAACAGGATTTGATCTGCCTGTCGCCATTGGTATCCTGGTTGCATCTGAGGTGATTTCATCTGAAACGGTAAACGCATATCTTATTTCAGGTGAACTTTCTCTTGACGGTAAAATAAAACCGGTCAAGGCGGCTCTCCCGTATGCGCTGGCAGCAAAAAAAAGAGGTAAAAAAGGGATCATTATTCCTGCTGAAAATGCAGCTGAAGCTGCCATGGTGGATGGCATCGATGTTTTTCCAGTGAAAAGCCTGTCCCAAATTGTTGATTTTTTTTCAGGATTCGTTGAAATTGAAAAATATCGTATGGATTCGACCTGGCTGAACCATGTTAATGATAAAGCATATGGAATGGATTTTTCCGAGGTAAGGGGTCAACAACATGCCAAGAGAGCTTTGGAAATTGCTGCGGCAGGCTTTCACAACATTCTTATGACAGGACCGCCGGGATCCGGGAAAAGCATGCTGGCAAAACGGCTTTCAACCATTCTACCTTCGTTGACATTTGAAGAAGCCATTGAGGTCACAAGGATTTATTCTGTTCTGGGCTTAATTGAAGATAAAAGGCCATATATATCAACAAGGCCGTTTCGATCTCCCCATCATACGATTTCCGATGCAGGCCTTGTGGGTGGTGGATCAAAGCCTGTTCCAGGTGAAATCAGCCTGGCTCACAATGGTGTACTTTTCCTTGATGAGCTGCCCGAGTTTAAAAAAAATGTGCTGGAGGTTTTAAGGCAGCCCCTGGAAGATGGGAAAGTTTCCATTTCAAGGGCAGGCATGAAAGCCACCTATCCATCACAATTCATGCTGGTGGCAGCTATGAACCCCTGTCCCTGCGGGTATTTGTCCGATCCTATGGGCAAATGCACATGTACGCATCCTCAGATTCAAAAATACAGATCAAAAATTTCAGGGCCGCTCCTGGACAGAATCGATATTCAAATTGAAGTTCCAAGAATTGAATATAAGGATCTTGCCGGTACAACAAAGACAGAGAGCTCCTCCCAGGTAAGAAAAAGGGTAAATAATGCAAGAAAGATACAGGAAGCAAGGCTCGTAAAATTAGGCGTATCCAGTAATGCCAGGATGCACAGCCGCCATTTGGGAGCATTCTGCCAGCTAAATGCTGAATGTGAAAAACTTCTTAAACAGGCGGTTGATGTTCTTGGATTTTCTGCCAGAGCCTGTCATTCTGTTATCAGGGTGGGAAGAACCATCGCAGACCTTGAAAATGCACTGGAAATCAAGAGACACCATCTTGCTGAAGCCATCCAGTACAGAAGCTTTGACAGGGGATTCTCACAATAGAGGATGAATTATGTTCAGGGTAACCACAATTTATAAAGAATGATGAAATATGATTAAAAAAGATATTTTTAATAATGATGTAAAAGAGCAGTTCAAAGCGTCTGCAAAAGACAGGATATACAGATTTGTCATGGCCGATCAGATGATCAAAGGTGCTGTTGTCCATACCACCCGGATGGTGAATGAAATGAGGGCAAACCATGACCTGGGCCCTTTGGAAACTCTGATGCTGGGCCAGGCTTATATTGCAGCAAGCCTTCTTTGTTCGACCCTTAAAGATAAAAATGACAGGCTCAGTATGAATATTCAATGCTCAGGGCCTGTAAAAGGACTGGATGTTGAATCAAATATATTTGGAGAGGTCAGAGGATATCTTAAAACGCATAAGATAGAAGTAAAAAATCCTGGAAAGATTAAATATCTGTCAACGCTTTATGGGGCCGGGTTTCTTACCATGACAAAATATCTGGACAATGCACCCACACCTTATTCCGGACAGGTAGCCCTTGAGTATGGAAGTATTGCAGAAGATCTGGCCAATTATTTTTTAATATCCGAGCAGATTCCCACCGGGTTTAAATTAAGTATTTATTTTGATGACAAGCAAGAGGTTAAGGGGGCAGGGGGGATTTTTCTTCAGGCTTTGCCGGGTGCAGATCCATCCAAGGTTATTGATGCTGAAAAAATGATTCAAGGCATTGATTCTCTGGGTGAACTGTTTGCCAAAGGGCACTCACCCGAAGAAGTTGTTCATAGAGAGTTTTCAAGTCTTGAACCGCAATTTTTGAGCGACAGCAGAGTGGAATTCTTCTGCAGGTGCTCAAAAGACAGAATGGAAGGATATTTAAAGAATCTGTCCAAAGAAGAAAAAAATGATATGAAGGAAAATGGGCCATTCCCTGTGGAGGTGCGCTGTCATCATTGCAATTCATTATATAATTTCAGTAAAGATGACTTTCAGGCGTCCTGAAAAATAAAATATGAATAAAATTAACGGTTTTTCTTGCAAAAGCCAGAAGATATATTATAACTACCGGTAGCGTTGGACAGCCGTAAGGCAGCTATAATGAAGCTAAACAAAGGAGAACAGATGCACAAATTATTGAATGACACCCCGGGTGAAAAAATCATGCTTCTGGGGAATGAAGCCATTGCAAGAGGCGCGATTGAAGCGGGCGTTGCATTCGCTACAACCTATCCCGGCACCCCTTCTTCTGAAATATCGCTCAATCTTTTCCAGATGTCCCAAGAATCAGATCTTTATTTTGAATACAGCCCTAATGAAAAAGTGGCTTTGGAAGTTGCTGCTGCTGCTGCAAACTCTGGGCTTCGAACCTTCTGCATGATGAAACATGTTGGCCTGAATGTTGCTGCAGACCCTCTCATGACCCTGGCCTATGTAGGTGTGACCGGCGGTATGGTGATTCTGACCGCTGATGATCCATCCATGTTTTCAAGCCAGAATGAGCAGGACAACCGGTATTATGCCAAGTTTGGCAATCTGCCCATGTTGGAACCCTCATCCGTTCCGGAAGCCAAAGAGATGATCAAACAGGCATTTGACCTTTCAGAAGAGCTTAATCAGCCGGTTCTGCTCCGAACCACCACACGGATTAATCATTCCAATGCCTTTGTGACCTTTGGGGATATGAAGCCCATGAAGACCAAGGGTAAATTTGTCAGGGAACCCTTTAGATGCGTGACAGTCCCTGCTGTTTCAAGGCAGCTTCATGTCAAAGTGCTTGAAAAAATGGACAAGGCCAAAGAGCTTGCTGAAGTTTCTGACTTTAATCCCATCCAGGGGTCGGGAAAATTTGGTATTATTGTCAATGGGGTCAGTTTTTATTATGCTCAGGATGCCGTAAAGGATCTTGGCCTTGGAGATAATACAAAGATTTTGCGTCTGGGATTTTCCAATCCAATGCCGGAAAAACTGATCAAGGATTTTCTAAAGGATTGTGAAAAGGTTCTTATGATTGAAGAAGGCGAACCTTTTATGGAGGAAGCTGTTAAAGCCTTTGCCCAGGAAGCAGGTATCATGATCCCCATCAGCGGGAAATCACAAGCTTTGTTTTCCCGTCTTTCTGAATATGATCCCGCCATGGTAAGAGAAAAAATGGCCGGCTTTTTTGGAATTGAGTATACACTCAAAGAAAAGCTTTCCCTTGATAATGTTCCTGAGATACCCATGCGGCCGCCCAATCTTTGTTCCGGTTGTTCCCACAGGGCAACCTTCTATGAGGTAAAAGAGGCTGGCAAGGATATGGATATCATCTGCCCCACTGATATCGGGTGTTATACTTTGGGTTTTCTACCGCCTTTAAATATGGGTGACTTTGTCATCTGCATGGGATCATCTGTAAGTACAGCCTGCGGATTCGGACAGGCCACAGACCAGAAAGTGGTCTCCTTTATCGGGGATTCCACTTTTTTCCATTCAGGTATTACAGGGCTTATCAATGCCGTATTTAACAACCATAATTTTACCCTTGTCATCCTTGAGAATGATATTACGGCCATGACCGGCCATCAGCCCCATCCGGGTGTGGATATGGAAAGATTCGGCCTGGACGGTTTTGGCCGTGTAAATATTGAAAAGCTTGTGAGAACCCTGGGGGTGGAACATGTTTCCATTGTAAAACCGTTCAAGGTGAAAAAGAGCATCGCAACCATCAGAGAAGCTCTGGAATATAAGGGTGTTTCCGTTATTATATCCCAGGAACCCTGCGCATTATATGCAAAGAGCTTGAAAATGCTTAAGCCAAGAGCATTCAAGGTGTCTGACAAATGTGTGGATCACAGGGATTGTATCAATACCATTGCCTGCCCGTCCTTTTATCTTGAAGACGGGAAAGTTAAAATCGATGCTGATACATGTGTGGGGTGTGCGGTCTGCGCACAGATATGCCCTGAAAATGCAATCACGCCTTTAAAAAAATAACCTTTAAAAAAAGGATGATATAAGAATGGGAACAACCAGATTAATCATGGTAGCTGTGGGAGGCCAGGGCAATCTTCTGGCATCCAAGGTCTTGGGTGAAGCTGCGCTGATTTCAGAAGTACCGGTCAGAATGAGTGAAATACACGGGATGGCTCAGCGGGGTGGTGTTGTTGAGTCAGCAATTGTTTTTGGAGAGGCAACAAGTTCCATTATTTCAGATTGTGAGGCTGATATTCTACTGGGATTTGAGCCTGCTGAAACATTAAGAGCCTTAAACAGATGCAGCAAGAATACAAAAGTTATCACCAATACAGCGACCCTGCCGCCCTTTACAGTATCCATCGGCAAGGGTGTTTACCCTGATGTTGAAAATATTAAAGAACTGCTCAAAGAAAAATGTGCAAGCCTTGTTGCCATTGATGCAATGAAACTTGCCAAAGAGGCTGGAAGCCCGATGAGTGTGAATATTGTTCTTTTAGGTGCTCTGATTCAGTCAGGAAGTCTTGGATTTACAAAAGAAAATGTGATAGAAGCCATTAAGAGAAGGACAAAAAAGGCTTTCCTTGATAAGAATTTAAAAGCCTTTGAACTGGGTTACGAGGCTGCACAAAATTATGGCAACTAAAAAAATTCAAGTGATTAACGGCCCCAACCTGAATATGCTCGGGAAAAGGGAACCTGAGATATATGGTTCCCTTACCCTTGACCAGATCAATGACGATCTTGCACAGCAGGCAATACCACTGGGCATGGATATTGATTTTTTTCAGTCCAATCATGAAGGGGCGATTCTTGATAAACTTCACGAGATTTTTAATAAAAATATTGACGGTATTATTATTAACCCGGGGGCTTTAACCCACACCAGCATCGCACTGAGAGATGCCATGGCTTTAATTTCCTGCCCGGTTGTTGAGATTCATTTGTCCAATATTTACAAGAGGGAAGCCTTTCGCCACAAATCAATGCTGGCTGATATTGTTACAGGTCAGATTGCAGGATTTGGTCATTATGGGTATCAAATGGCATTAAATGCCATTGCAGATATGATCAATGCATCCTGATCTTCTCATTTTATGTGCAACACATTTTGAGACCTCTCATTTTCTGACCCTGCACCCGGGTGATTCAAAACGATTGACTAGAACCGGGCTGACCATCATATCCGGTAAAAGCCATCATAAAACATACGATCTGATGATTACCGGTCCCGGCGTGTTCAATGCTTCCCATGCATTAACCGCCTATCTTGAACATTCATCCCCTGCCCTGGTATTACAGGCTGGTATTGCTGGTGTTTTCAAGGAAACCGGGTTGAATATCGGAGATGTTGCCATTGCCACCCGGGAGCACTATATCCATACCGGGGTTCAAACAAATTCTATTAAAAATGCCCCTCTGCCGTTTGATTTAATTAAAGCTGATCCTTTAAGCCGGGAAGGGGTTTATCTTTTTGAACAAGATCGGGTTGATCATACCCATGCAATTTTATCACAGGCTCTGGCAACACATAAGATCAATATAACAAAGGGTCCTTTTATCACCGTCTCTTCAATCACCTCTTCCCTTGAACAGGCAAATCGACTTTATTCAACCTTTTTTCCTGTGATGGAAGCCATGGAAGGCGCAGCCTGTGCTCACATAGCAAAACTTTATGACATTCCTGTTATTGAGATCAGGTCAGCTTCCAATTTTGTTGGTGAAAGGGATAAATCAAAATGGGATATAGGCCTGGCGGTAAAACATTTAGGACTGGCCTGTACTTGTCACCCATTTTTCAAGTAGAACAGGTTCATTGCAAAAGAGTGAAGGCTTCCTCTGCCACTTGGTGTTCAGCGCGACACCATCAATCATGATGGAGACAGGATCATCAGATGAAACCACAACTACAATAATATTGTCGTGCTCTGCAGTGAATCGGAGAGCTGAATTAAAACGGGCGCCACGAGCCCGGTCTTCACCTGGAGTAAAATGACCGTCCAGAAGGCAGGCAAAACTATGAAGTTTCAAGTCAGCCCCAAGATGCAGGGCGCCATCCACCTTTGACAGAGCCTTGGTTAATTCCAGATACTCATGATTTTCAAGGTCAAGCGGCCGCTCAAGAGAATGACCGGAGATGAAGATGGGTTTTCTATTCAGGTCTATTACAATGGTGCAGCCATGGCGTTGCCGTGCCGCACTATGAACGATACCGGTAACAATCTTGAATAAAGAGGAAGCTGCTACCGGATCCATATTAGATTCAAGCAATGCTTCTTCGACCTGTACAAGCTTGGCTTTGCGGGCGGTTGACTTGAAACTGCCATCTGAAAAACTACATACTTTATTATTATTCAGCTTTAAAAAGCCATGCCGTCCTTTAAAATCAGCAGTGATAGAAAATTCCGGTTTATCCTCCTTGATAATACCAATAATCGTTTTTTCATCCGCCACCAATTTTCGATCTGAGTTCTCAACAGACTGAAGAAGCTTTCGGATATGCTCAATATTGTCCAGTATGGGTTGCTCTGCCTTTGGAATTTTTGCAATAAATTTCATCATTGGAAGTGATTGTTTTTCAACAAAAATTAATTCACCTTTTGGCCAGGCCCCTTCTTCAGGTGTTCTTGATATTTTGAGGATTGCTTCCAGAATCGGGTAGATCCGAATTCGCGTATCCCATCCAATCAGAACATTCATTTCATCGACCAGATAATCCCGGACAGCATGAGTAGAGTATTCCCTTAGAAAACTTCCTGAAATGCCGGTGTATAGATCTTCTTCATTGGCAATATCATGGGAGAACCTCCAGACAGCTTGCTCCAGCCACCTTTCAGTCGGACCGATAGAACACATATCCGGATGGTGTTCTGTAAACCACATTTGATAAACAACAGAACTTGAACGTCCGCCATATGAGATCAGTCCGGCTAACCCCAGATTTTTTTCCGGAATCAAATTGCTGAATTTTTTTTTGTCATAGGAAATGTCTGTCTTTTTTCGCCACTCATCCGTATCTATATACAATTCCTTGAATTTTGGTTCATGGCCTGTCAGAAGGCTTTGTGGATCATAAATTTGTATGGGATCATCCGGTTTAATGGAATAAATAACAGCTGTTCGGCTTGGCCCTGAAAAATGGGTCAGACCATCTCGTAAACCATCTATGGTTTCGACAATACACCTGTCAGTAAAAGTACATTTATCCATAAGTTTCTCCAATTTCATACTCTTTCACCTTAATCAAGATCGAAAAAGATGTGCCACTGAATTCTTTAGATACCTTCAGATATGGGGTTATAGTAGAATAAGAAAGCAAATTTTGTCAAGAGGGGTTTTTTAGAGAATTTTGCTCGATGAGTTGTTTACTCGTTATGCGTTATTCGATATATTAAAATATGTTTTTCATTGATTCGCATTGCCATCTGCATGATCCACGGATAATTTCAGATATCCCATGGATAGAGGATCGTGCTAGGATAGCAAATGTCCAATACATGGTGTCCTGCGCCACCATGGAAGATAATTTTGAGTTAACTGCTCAGCTGTCAAAAGATTTTGATTCCATTTTACCCTGTTTCGGGATTCATCCCTGGTTTGTAGACAGCATATCCGGCCGATGGAAGGAACGCCTGGAATATTATCTTTTGAGCTGCCCTTCCGGTATTGGTGAGACCGGGCTTGATTTTACAGATAAAACCTGTGACCGGGCTCTGCAAATCAAGGTGTTTGAGCACCATCTTATGCTGGCAGGACAATTGGAACGCCCCGTTAATATCCATATCAGGAACGCCTGGGATACTTTTATTCATATCTTAAAAAAAATGGGGAAGCTTAAAGTTCCAGGATTGATACACTCTTATTCCGGGTCAGCAGACATGATTCCGATGTTTGAATCCTATGGCCTGTATATTTCTTTTTCCGGGTCAGTGACAAATCCTAAAGCCAAAAAAGTGGTGGGAGCTTTGAAAAGTGTGTCAAAAGAACGGTTTGTTCTGGAAACAGACACACCTGATATCTATCCTTATCTGCCGGAGCCAAACTTTTCTCGACTCAATGAACCCCAAAATTTACCGGCCATTGCACAGATTGCATCAAACAGGATCGATATGTCATTTGAAGAATTTTCACAGTATGCCTATGGCAACAGTTTAGCCGTATTTCATCCCATATTGCAGGGAAAAAAGGACAAGTAATGGATCAATTTGCACGTACAGAACAGCTTCTCGGTTCACAGGCAATGGGAAAAATAAAGGAAGCCACAGTAGCTGTTTTTGGCTTGGGGGCTGTAGGATCATTTGTCACAGAAGCCCTTGCCCGCACAGGTGTTGGCAATTTACGTCTTATTGATTTTGATAAGGTGGATGCTTCAAATATCAATCGTCAGTTGTTTGCATTAAATTCTACCATTGGAAGGGAAAAAGCCATTCTTGCATGTGAACGTGTAAAGGATATTAATCCAGGATGCAAAGTGGAGATTCACAGTTCATTTATTAATACTAAAAGCCTTGAGGACCTTTTATCCGAAAATATTGATGTAGTGGTGGATGCCATTGACGGTCTTAACTCAAAGGTAAACCTGATTGTTGGCGCAAAACAACTGAAGCTTCCTGTTGTTTCCAGCATGGGTGCAGGAGGGAGAACGGATGTCTCCATGATAAAAACAGGGGATATCAGTGAAACTTGCGTCTGTCCTCTGGCAAGGGTAGTCAGGCAGCGGCTTCACAGGCGAGGACTTTATAAAGGGGTAAGGGCTGTTTATTCCATTGAAAAACCTTTAAATAAACAACCCTTTCGATCTGAAGATGCACAAGATGCATTGCCGGATCATGGCCGGTCAAGGCCCCCGATTGGAACCGTATCCTGGATCCCTGGTATTTTCGGTCTCACCATCGCAGGTGAGGTGATAAATATTATTACGCAGAGCCCTCAGCCTCTTCATCCCTGAGAACCCGTCTTAACACTTTCCCGATATTTGACAGGGGAATTTCATCCCTGAATTCAATAAATTTGGGCCGTTTATAACCTGCCATGTTTTCTTTGCAGAAGGCGGCTATTTCATCTTCAGTTGCGCTTTGCCCTTCTTTGAATTTAATAAAGGCCTTTACCTTTTCACCGGTTTTCTCGTCAGGAACACCTACTACAGCCACCAGTTCAACTTTGGGATGGGTGTACAGGATGTCTTCGACCTCTCTTGGATATACATTGAAGCCGCCGACAATGATCATGTCCTTTTTCCGGTCCGTGATGGTGATATAACCATCTTCATCTATGTTGCCGATATCTCCTGTCAGAAAATACCGTTTGCCGTTAATCTGTCTGAAAACTTCTTCATTGGCATCCGGTCTTTTCCAGTATCCTTTCATGACCTGGGGACCGCAAATGGCAAGTTCCCCGTCTTCCCCCTGGTCAAGTTCTTTTGTGCCATCCTGCAGATCAACAACTTTCATGTCTGTTCCAGGGAGCGGGAAGCCGATGGTGCCTATTTTTCTGGTTTCTTTAAATGAGGGATTGATGCTGGCAGCAGGTGCGGTTTCCGTAAGTCCATATGCCTCGAAAATAATAGAACCGGTTTTTTCTTCAAATTGTCTGCAAACTTCAGGAGGCAGGGGAGCGCCGCCTGAAAGACATCCCATAATTGAGGAAATATCAAATTTGTCCAAAAGAGCATGGTTTGTAAAGGCAACAAATATGGTTGGAACGGCAGTGATAAAAGTAGGCTTGTATTTTTGGACTGCCTCCAGAACAACAGTAAAAGGAGGATTGCCCGCCCTGGGATCCGGGACACATATCAGCTTGCTACCTATCTTTGCTCCTAAAAGCAGAGCGCTTGTGATACCAAAACTGTGATACCATGGTAAAACGCCAAGAAATGTATGATATCCACCATGCCTCAATTTTTCCGCCTTACCCCCTTCTTCATGGACCAGTCTGAAATATTCTTCGCAGGCTTCCAGATCGTAGGTAAAATTGGAATGGGTCAGTTCTGCTCCCTTGGGGACACCTGTTGTACCGCCGGTATAGAGCATGACTGCTGTATCCTCATCAGGATTGATATCAAGGGCAGGCGGATTCGGACTGGATGAGGCGACAATGTCGTCAAACATAAGATGGCCGGGTTCTATTTTATCGGCTTTTGGAATTTTGCCTAAAAGCCCGCCAATGAACGCTTTGATTTTTGGAAGATATGATTTGATATTGCAAACAATAATAGTTTCAACACTGGTGTCTTTTATAGCCTTAACCGCGTTTGGATACAGCAAGGGGTGGTCCATACAAAAGACCATTTTTGATTCAGAATCTTTTAGCTGGTAGTTCAGTTCCGCCGGTGTATATGCGGGGTTGCAGTTCACAGCCACTGCACCGGATTTAAGGATGCCGAAAAGAACTTCAGGAAAATGGGGTATGTTGGGAAGAAAAATGGCAATCTTGTCCCCTTTTTTAATGCCTTTATCTGCAAGAAAGGTCGCAATTTTGTCTGCAGTATCCTTGACCTGGGCATAGGTCCTGAAAGCACCGTTAAAAATAGTGTAGACATTATCAGGATACTTTTCAGCAGTTTTATCAAGGACTTGGGGCAGTGGATAGTGGTAATTAGTTACATCGTGTGCTACTCCTTCAGGCCAATATGGAGTTTTCCATGCTTGGTCAGTCATCTTTGTTCCTCCTTTTGTTTAGGGTGCCCTGTCAAGGATAAATCCATGCTTATCCTATTATTTGAATTAATCAATTAAACCATGTTCACATAGTTATACATAACTCTAATCAAGATTGAAAAGGTTTTTTTTATTTGATACTATTCCATATATGATAATCATTTTCACATTACCATAAAAAGTAAGATAAATGTGCAGAAAAACAGTCCTTTGATTTTTCATATTGATAAAGGCAGTATGCAATGATAAGGGATTAGATAAAACTGATCACCAAAAAAATTTCGAATTTAAGAGGAGATGAGAACAGGATGAAAAAAAAATATCAATATCTTTTGATCATATCTTTATGGATGGTGGTTTTTGCGTATCCTTTATTTGCTGAAGATATATATGTGACAGGGATTACAAACATTACCATGCGGACGGGTCCGGGACTGAAACATAAAGTTATTGCCATGGTGAAGTCCGGTACCAAACTTGAAATTATGGAATATCAAAAGGACTGGTCCCGGGTAAAGCAAAATAACGGGAAAGCCGGATGGGTTTTATCAAGATTTTTAACTCAGAAAATCCCGGATGCGCTTGTGGTTGAAAAATTAAAGAAGGATAATCAGAGTCTTATGTCCAGATTAGAAGTGCTGGAGGAGGAGAATAAGGCATTTAAGGGTAAAAATGCGACACTGATCCAGATAGAAGAAAAATATAATAAACTGAAACAGGAATCTGCAGACTTTTTACAACTTGATAAAAAATATAAAAAAATGACGCAGCAGTTTGAGGCCCAGGAAAGCCATATCGAGGTATTGGAAAACAATTTGAATGATGATGAAAAGCTCTGGTTCCTCAGTGGTGCCGGTGTTTTTATCGTTGGTTTGTTTTTAGGTTTAAGTACGCGCAAAAAGAAAAAAAGCAGCTTGTTATGATTAAAAAAACTGATTTTCTTGTGATCGGAAGCGGTATTGCCGGTTTAAGTTATGCCTTGAAAGTGGCGCAATTTGGCAAAGTCATTATTATTACTAAAAAAAAGATTCAGAAAACAAACACGGCGCTGGCCCAGGGTGGTGTGGCTTCAGTATTCAGTGAAATCGATTCATTTGATCTTCATATCAAAGATACACTTGATGCCGGTGACGGGCTTTGCAATAAAGAAGTTGCAGCGATGGTGGTAAAAGACGGACCTAAAAGAATTAAAGAGCTTGTAAAACAAGGGGCAAATTTTAATAAACAAGGCAATGGGGAATATGATTTTTCACTGGGCAAAGAAGGAGGGCATTCTGCTAAAAGAATCGTTTATGCCCATGATCTGACAGGTAAAGAGATTGAAGATACCCTGGTGAAAAATGTCGAGCAAAATGAGAATATAACTATTTTAGAAGATCATATCGCTATAAACTTGGTAACATTTTCCAGCAGTATTCGAAGCGGACTAATTGTCACCCAGAGTGAAAATATCTGCTGCGGGGCATATGTCCTGAATAATAAAACCGGAAAAATTGAAACTTTTTATTCAGGAGTTACCCTCCTTGCCACAGGCGGTGCCAGCAAAGTGTACCTTTATACATCAAATCCGGATATAGCAACCGGTGACGGCATTGCCATGGCTTACCGGGCAGGCGCATCGGTTGCAAACCTGGAATTTGTTCAATTTCATCCCACATGCCTGTATCACCCTGAAGCAAAAAATTTCCTTATTTCAGAAGCAGTAAGAGGAGAGGGTGCTGTTTTAATCGATTTTGAAGGCCGGCGGTTTATGGAGAAATATTCTCCTGACAAGGAACTTGCCTGCAGGGACGTTGTTGCAAGGGCCATTGACAGCGAATTAAAGAAAACCGGTGCAGAGGCTGTTTTTCTGGATATTTCC
Source organism: Desulfobacterales bacterium (assembly GCA_019038815.1). Taxonomy (GTDB): domain Bacteria; phylum Desulfobacterota; class Desulfobacteria; order Desulfobacterales; family Desulfobacteraceae; genus Desulfobacula. The sequence continues at coordinate 20,613 of JAHOYS010000034.1, forward strand.
CATAAAGATTCCGGCTTTATTAAAAAAAGATTTCCCAATATATATTCTAAATGCCTTGAGCATGGGATTGACATGACAAAAGATCCTATCCCGGTTGTGCCGGCTGCCCATTACATGTGTGGCGGAGTAGCCACTGATCTGAATGGGCAAACTGATGTTCAAAGGCTTTATGCAGTCGGTGAAACCGCATGTACAGGATTTCATGGTGCCAACAGGCTTGCCTCAAATTCTCTGCTGGAAGCACTGGTCTATTCTCACAGGGCATATAAATCATCTGTTGAAGAGTTTAAGTCCATTGGAAATAAAGTAACCGTCACTCTGGATCTTTGGGATGAAATCGATACCACAGACAGTGATGAAGCCATTGTTGTTTCCCATAACTGGGATGAAATCCGGCGGTTGATGTGGAATTATGTCGGTATTGTGAGATCAGACAAACGCCTGCACCGGGCTCAAAGAAGAATCCAGAATATCCAGAAAGAAATTAATGAGTATTATTGGGGTTTTAAGGTAACATTTGATTTAATTGAGCTTCGAAATCTCGCCACAGTCGCGGAACTGATCATAAAATCCGCTTTGATGAGAAAAGAAAGCCGGGGGCTGCATTATAATATTGAATATCTTGAAAAAGATGATCAAAACTGGCTTAAACCAACCATCCTTAAAAAAAGCTTTTGAAGGGGATTGTAAAAAATCAGAAAGTATAAATTAAGGCTTGGTTCCGACAAACAGAGTTACAATCCCAAATGTCATCTGCTTGAACCTGATGTTTTCAAACCCGGCCTGCCTCATGATTGTTGAAAATTTTACAGGGGTGGGGAATTTTAATACAGAGTCGGGCAGATAACTATAGGCATTATTGTCTTTTGAAAAAAAAGAGCCGATCATGGGCAGTATTCTTTGAAAATATAGAAGGTACAATGAACGGAGAATCCCTTTTTCAGGTGTGGTTAATTCAAGAACAGCAAGACGGCCGCCGCCTTTTAAAGCATCAAAAAATTCTTTGATGGCTTTTGGCCGATCCATGATATTGCGTATGCCAAAGGCAATAAATACCGCATCAAAAAGATGATGCTTAAAAGGAAGATGAAGGGCATCGGCATTTATTAGAGCTATGTTTTTATTCTTTTTTTGTATTAATTTTTGTTTTCCAAGCCTCAACATTCCAAAAGAAAAATCAAGCCCGAAAATCTGGGAACATCCCCTGGTTTGAGAATTTATCTCCAAAGCCACATCACAGGTTCCACAGGCTACATCCAGAGTCCTGCAGTTTTTTTGAAGGGCTGCAGCTTTTACCATCTGGGTTCTCCAGACAATGTCCTGCCGCAAACTTAAAAGGCGGTTTAAAAAGTCGTATTTCGGTGCAATGCGGTCAAACATGTCTTTGACAAAATCAAGTTCTTTATTCATCGTTGACAACCTGAATTTCTGAGTTAGTTTAAGGTATTTGCCAAGGCAGGTTGGAAAAGTATCATAATACAGGGAAGAATACAATAGAATGGCTGGAGCCCAAATGACAGAAAAACGTGATTATTATGAGATACTTGGCGTTGCCAGGGATGTTTCAAAGCAGGAATTGAAAAAAGAATATCGGAAACGCGCCATTAAATATCATCCTGATAAGAACCCGGATAATAAAGAAGCAGAAGATAAATTCAAAGAAGCATCTGAAGCCTATGAAGTGTTGACTGATGATAATAAACGTCAGATTTATGATCAGTTTGGCCACAGAGGGCTTGAGGGTGCAGGCCATTCCGGCCCGAGTGGATTTGAAGATATTTTTTCAAGTTTTGGTGATATTTTTGAAGATTTTTTTGGATTTGGTTCGGGCGGCGGCCGTGGCAACAGGGTCAGGAGAGGCTCTGATCTTCGGTATAATATGACCATAGATTTTATGGAAGCTGCCTTTGGTACTGAAAAGACTATTTCCATCCCAAAGCTGGATATATGCAGCAGATGTGAGGGCTCAGGGTGTGAAGAAGGTTCAAGCCCCGAGACATGTTCTCATTGTCACGGGACAGGACAGTTTATTCAGAGCCAGGGTTTTTTCAAGGTAAAAACCACATGTCCTTATTGTAAGGGCCAGGGACGCATCATTTCAAATCCCTGTAGAAAATGCAGAGGTGCAGGCAGGGTAGAGATAACGCGGAAAGTTCAGGTGAAGATACCGGCAGGGGTGGACACTGGATCAAAACTTCGGCTGACTGGTGAAGGCGAAGCTTCGTCTTCTTCTGAAGGACCTTCCGGGGATCTTTATGTGGTGATTAATGTCAAATCCCATAAGTTTTTTCAACGGGATAACACTGATATTATCTGTGCCATTGACATCTCTTTTATCCAGGCGGCTCTTGGAGATGAGATCAGCATTCCAACCCTTGTGGGCGAGGAAAAATTGAAAATTCCAAAAGCTACCCAGTATGGAGATGTTTTCAAGCTGAGAGGTGAGGGGATTGCCTCGCTTAGAACCGGCCGAAGAGGCGACCAGATTATTAAGGTGATCATAAAAACGCCAAACAGGTTGAATCAAAAGCAGATAAAATTGCTAAAAGAGTTTGACAAGCTTGATTCAAATAAAATATCAAACAAACTGAAAAATCTATTTAAGAACCTTTAAGACACTTAAAGGACAAAAATAATGTTTGAACTTAAAGTAAAAAGTCATTTTGCAGGTGCCCATCAATTAACCATGGTGGGACAAAAATGTGAAAATCTGCATGGACATAACTGGCATATAGAGGTCTGTGTTACAGGGGAAAAGTTGAATTCAGCAGGAGTGCTTGCTGATTTTGGTGATATAAAAAAGGTCGTAAGAGAGGTTGTTGAAGGAGACCTGGATCACAAATTTTTAAATGAGCTCGAAATATTTGAGGGAATGCAGCCCACATCAGAGCGCATTGCCGTATATATTGCTAAAAGGGTTCAAACTCTTTTAGAGCATGATCTGGAAAAAGATGTAAGGGTATCAAAAGTCATGGCCTGGGAATCGGATGATACCTGTGCCACTTATTTTCCATAGTCCATCAGATTTTTAAATCAAAACAGGTTTAAACATCTGATAATTATTGTATTTCAATAATCCGTTTGGCCGGAATGATACCTGTTGCTGCGGCAGATACAATATTGCCTGCCACGCCCGGCCCGTCACCTGCCACATACATTCCCTTAATGGCAGTCTCAAGATAGTTGTTTGTTTTTACCTGTGTGGCAAAAAACTTTATTTCCGGTGCATAAAGCAGTGTCTCATCATTGGAAATACCCGGAACAACAGAGTTTAAGGATTCAAGACCCTCAATCAGGTTTGTTAAAATCCTTTCGGGAAGTGCCATGGCAATATCTCCGCAAACCACATTGGTCATGGTCGGTTCAATATATCCTTTGCTGACTCTATTCCAGGTTGAGCGTCGTCCTCTCTTTAAATCTCCAAACCGTTGTAAAATCGGTTTTCCACCACCGATAATGGTGGCCAGCTTTCCAATAGATTCTCCATAGGCCTGATTGTCGGTGACAGGTTCAGTTAACACTACCTTTGAAAGAAAGGCAAAGTTTGTGTTTGATGATTTTTTATCTGAATAGGCATGTCCGTTTACACAGACAAATTCTTTGTAGTTTTCCAGAGAAATAAAGCCGCCCTGATTGGTACAAAAGGTTCTGGTCTGGTCATCATAAGTAGATGTCTGAATAAAAAAAGTAGGATCATAAATAATATTGCAAAGATCCTCCATGATGTCATTATGGACTTCAACCCGGATACCGACCTCTATTCCTCTCTGACTAAGACTGATCCCGTGTTTCTTGGCAACAGTGGCCATCCAGTTTGCCCCGATTCTTCCGGGGGCGAGAATAACATTAGAAGCCTTATATTCGGCTTTATCCGTTATAACGCCCTGAATACTGCCGTCTTTTTCAAGGATATCAATCACAGTCTCTCTGGTTTTTATTTTTATACCTTTTGACTGAATATACCGGGCCATCTCCGCAATATAGCCGGGCAGGTTGTCTGATCCCAAATGCTTTTGCTTGATCAGAAGAAGATCAATCCCAAATCGCTTTGCCTCTTTTCGGATCTGTTTTGCCATTTCCATGTCGGTGGGGAAAACAGGACCATCCATTTTAAATTTTGTGAAAATTTTTTCTGTTTCATCAATGAGGCCTTGTGCCGAACTTAATGCCATAAACTGGGTTAGGTCTGTTTTTCCCAGCCGTGGGATGAAATTGAGCTTGCCGTCGGAATAAAGACCGGCCCCGCCGATCCCGGACAGAATATTGCAGGGATCACACTGGATACATTTTTGAAGATTATGGTTTGGGCATTTTCTTTTTAAAGGACTTTTGCCTTTTTCGATTAATAATACATTTAAATTGGAATGTTCCTTTAAATAATAGGCCGCAAAAAGCCCGGCAGGCCCACCGCCTACTATAATTACATCATACTTCATATACCACCTGAATATTTAAAATTAGAATCATACTTTAATAAACCGGTTTGATAAGAAAAGGCAAGTCTCTTTTTATGTCAAATGCTTGTAAAGAAATCTGTATATTGTTATAGATTGTGTTCCAGCGGTGAACTGCTAATATGAGCTAAAGAGAATCAGGTTCTTATCCTTACTGGAGAATCTTTAATAATTGAGAAGTATGGGAATTGCAAATTGGGTAATAAAAATAACGGTAAATTTATTGTTTTTGAGGGTATTGACGGGTCCGGGAAAAGTACTCAGATAAAAAAGATATCAAAGCGGCTGAAAACTTTTGATTATAAAGTCTATTCGACATTTGAACCCACTGACGGACCTATCGGATCGTTAATCCGGCAGATGCTTTCAGGAAAAGTCTCGACTGATCAAAGAACCATTGCTTCTCTTTTTGCAGCGGACAGGACAGATCATCTGATGAATAAAGTGAGCGGAATTCGCCATAAAGTTGATCAGGGTGAGATCGTATTATGCGACAGGTACTATTTTTCATCCTATGCGTATCATGCCCAGTATATTGATATGGACTGGGTGATCCATGCAAATTCACTTAATGCAGAGATTTTAAGGCCTGATGTGACAATTTTTATTGATGTTGATCCAAAAGTTTGTTTTGAAAGAATAAAATCAAGTCGCAGCAGTTTTGAAATGTATGAGAAAATAGATATTATGAAAAAAGTCAGGGACAACTATTTTAAAGCCTTTGATGCATTGAATGACCTTGAGAAAATTATCATCATTGATGGAAACAACACCATGGAAATGGTTGAAGATGCAATCTTAAATGAAGTTAAAAAGATTTTTAAAATTGAGTGAAATAAATTTAACTAAAGGTAAACAACAGGTATGGGAGCGAAAAAAAAAGTTTGTGTCATAGATGGCCAGGGGGGTGGAATCGGGTCTGCTATTATTAAAAAACTTAAAGGACGGTTTGAGGAGAGAATTGAAGTCCTGGCTCTTGGAACCAATGCTATTGCCACGGCTCAGATGCTAAAGGCAAAGGCAAATAAAGGGGCTTCCGGCAGTAATGCAATTATTCAGACGGTTAAAAAAGCGGACGTTATTATCGGGCCTGTGGGGATTATCATGCCCCATGCAATGATGGGAGAGGTGACCTTGCTTATGGCAGAGGCTGTATGTTCTTCCGAAGCAAAAAAAATTCTTCTGCCTTTGACCCTGGAAAATCTGGAGATTGTCGGGGTTAGCGGCCTGCCGCTGCCTCAACTGGTAGATGAGCTATTGGATAAGCATTTATTTTTTTTATAATATATTAGGGAGTTATAGTGTGATGTGTGAAGCAAATGCATATTTAGTTGAAACTGACAGCAAGTCTGGCGAGTCTAATGAAATATTGTTAATGGAAGCTGTTGACAAGGTTGAACCGGATGAAGACGGTATCCTTCTTATTTCTATCTTTGGCGAGCAAAAATTTATTAAAGGTCACATCCACTCGTTATCGCTGGTGGATCACAAGGTTTATATTAAACAATAAGGAATAACTATAAAGAAGGCCGGCCATTGGAAAATATTTCAATGGCCGGCCTTTAGCCTTGTTTTATTTTATTGGGCTACCAGCCCAGGGTCAGGTAATCGTGCATTGAGGCGGCAGCAGCTCGACCCGCACCCATGGCGAGAATAACAGTAGCAGCTCCGGTTACAATGTCACCTCCTGCCCAGACCCCTTTTTTGGATGTTTTTCCGTTTTCAGGATCAGCAACAATATTACCCCATCTGTTCAGGGCGATATCAGGTGTTGAATTTGTCAGCAGAGGATTGGCGTTTGAACCAACGGATACAACTACAAGGTCACAGTCAAACTGGTATTCAGAGCCTTGAATAGGTATGGGTCGCCGCCTGCCTGAATCATCGGGTTCACCCAGTTCCATTTTAAGGCATTCCATGCCTGTCAGGCGACCATTCTCATCTCCAAAAAATTGAGTGGGATTGGTAAGAAGGACAAACTCAATTCCCTCTTCTTCAGCATGATGAAGTTCTTCATCCCTTGCCGGCATTTCATCACGGGATCTTCTGTAAACGACTTTTACAGAGTCCGCTCCAAGCCTCATGGCTGTTCTTGCAGAGTCCATGGCAACATTACCTGCACCTAAGACAACCACATTTTTACCCCGTGCAATGGGCGTGTCATACTCGGGAAAGAGATATCCTTTCATCAAATTGGTACGGGTCAGGTATTCATTTGCTGAATAGATACCGATCATGTTTTCGCCTGCAAGATTCATGAATCTTGGAAGACCGGCTCCGACTCCAATATATGCCGCACCATAGCCTTCTTCAAAAAGCTCATCAATGGTGACCGAGGCACCGACCACGGAATTACATTCAAGGTTTGCCCCCATTTTTTCAAGTGCGGCAACTTCTGCGGCAACAATTTTTTTTGGAAGTCTGAATTCAGGAATCCCATAGACCAGCACACCGCCGGGTTTATGGAATGCTTCAAAAATTGTGACTTCATGCCCTTTAAGCAAAAGGTCTCCTGCAACGGTAAGACCGGATGGTCCCGATCCTATAACAGCCACTTTCTTGCCGGTTTTTTCGGCAACAGCAGGAGCCTCTCCAGAACCATTTTCCCGTTCCCAGTCAGCGGCAAATTTTTCAAGATAGCCAATAGCTACGGGGTCTCCTTTTTTGCCGACAATACATTTTATCTCGCATTGTTCTTCCTGGGGGCAGACCCGCCCGCAAACAGCAGGTAGAGCATTTGTTTCCCATAATTTTCTTGCTGCTCCTGAAAAATCATTCTCAGCAATCAGTTTAATGAATTCTGGTATTTTAACAGAAACCGGACATCCATCCACACATAGCGGTTTTTTGCACTGAAGACATCTTGACGCTTCAAGCATGGCCATTTCCGGGGTAAGTCCTAAAGGGACTTCGTCAAAATTTCTTCTTCTTAGATCCGGGTCCTGTTCAGGCATTTTTGCCCGCGGTACTTTTATTTTTTTAGGTTTCTTATCTGCCATTTATTCCTCCCATATATACAACCGTGATAGTATTTTTTATTGTGCTTTAGCTTTTTCATAAGCTTCATAACTTTTCTTTTCATCATCAAGATAAGAAGCAAGACGTTTGGCCAGTTCATCAAAATCTACTTTATGGCCATCAAATTCCGGGCCGTCCACACAGGCGAATTTAGTATCATTACCTATAGTTACACGACAGCAGCCGCACATGCCCGTACCATCCACCATAATCGGATTCAGGCTGACAAGGGTTTTTACATTTTTTTCTTTGGTGATAAGGCTGCAGAATTTCATCATAGGGATAGGGCCGATGGCAACGACAAGGTCAATATCTTCTTTTTCCAGGACATCTTTTAATACATCGGTCACAAATCCATGGTGGCCATGAGAACCGTCATCTGTACAGATATGCAGTGTATTGGATGCAGTTTTCATTTGTTCTTCCATGATCAGCAGATCATAGCTTCTGGAACCCAGAATGGTTATCACTTCATTGCCGGCTTCTTTTAGAGCCCGGGCAATGGGGTGAAGAACCGCGATTCCGGTTCCGCCGCCGACACAGACAACTTTCCCCACTTTTTCAACATGGGTGGGCTTCCCAAGGGGGCCAATCAGGGCGTAATATTCATCGCCAATCTGTAAATCTTTAAATCGGGCTGTGGATTTTCCAACTACCATGTAGATAATTGTAATTGTACCTTTTTCCGGGTTTGTATCTGCCATGGTCAACGGGATGCGTTCTCCTGTTTCATCTGCTTGAAGTATCACAAATTGACCGGGTTTTGCTTTTTGCGATATGCGGGGTGCTTTTATTTCGTTAAGAATTATGGTTCCCTGAGCCATCTCTTCACGATTTACAATCTCTGCCATTCCTTCCTCCTGTTCTATATATCACTATTCTTGTCAGCATTCCTAACCAGGATTTGGCTGAAAAATTCAATTCAGCCAAATCCTTGAATTTAAACGGCTAATAATACTCAGAAAGCCTGAATAAAATCAAGTATAAAAGAAGCTCATTTTTTTGCTTGACTTAATCATAGAAGAATAGTAGGAAATAATCCTATTAATTTAGTTGGGTTTATTGAAATTGCGTTTTTATAAATCAATCAGGGGATTGAACCATGTCAAAAGTTAAACCATTTCAGCTGATTATTCTTGCGATGATTGTCTTATCCATTTTGGTTCCCTTAATAGGGCAAAGCAGTACTGAAAAG